>JAQXPY010000117.1 GCA_029100885.1 Clostridiales bacterium
TATGCTGTCAGAACCGACGAGAGCAGTATTTCACTTTTAAGCCTTGAAAACGAAGAGGGTATTAGCACTGCGGCGGTCTCCAACAGCAGTGAGGAGACTTCCTTTACGATTAATATCAACAGTAAGGATTATTCCGTAAAGTACAAAAAGGGTGATCCTATGGGCGGGATCTACGACGAGGCCTATGACCCGGCACTTAAGGTGGGAGATTATTATTTTTCTGCCGATACTAATCATGGAGGTATTTTCACCTACGGCAAGGATCAGCGCCACGGAAAGAAGCCGTGGGGCTGTGGAACCCTTGAGAACAGATACATGATCGCCGGAGGTGAGACGGATCTTGCCAGGGGATACGGCGAGCTCAAGTATTATCATACCACTACCACGGCCAAGGGCGACGTATGGACTTCAAACTCAAATGCGGGAAGCGGAAAGCCGCAGATCAACAGCCTTTATTACCAGTATCTGATCCCTCACTGGGAGGAGACCAGCAGCTTCGGAGGAGGAAACAAGGTCACCTTTAAGCTTAAGACCGTAAACAGCAATACAGATGTGGGAAGTGCCTCTAAAAACGGAGAATTCGGTAAATCTCTGCCTTCAGAGGGTGCGGTCAGCATCAAGAATGTGGCAGATCATCTTGAGACTGTGATAAGTGCAGTGGATGATTCGGGAGGCAAGACACCAAAGAGCTACATGAGGTTCTATGGTATCGCCGCCATGTATAAAGCCTTCCTTGTGAGTGTTGAAAACCCGGAAAAGAAATCCTTTAAGGGAAGCAGCGACACTGTTCCCATGCAGGTAAAGCTGCAGTGCGGAGCCCAGATAATTCAGCCGGGCAGCACTGATAACAGATGGATATACGCAAATACAAATGAAAATGATTCCAATATCGTATTTACTGTCAGCAAAAATACTGTAAACGGCGCCGACGGAATATTCGGAACTATAAAGGGCTACACCATCAAAATAACCGGTTCAGACAATGACAATAAGGTAACGAAGACATATCCTTCGGATTATATTGCATTCCTTAAAGGAAAGACAGGCAAGGGAAACACTGCCATAGATTATTCGGCTGATGCGGTGAATAAGGTCATTGCCAGAGTCAATTCTCATCTGGATACCGTAATTGCAGATAAATATTTTGTGGACTGGATCGAATCGGTCCAGAAAACTACTAAAAGCGCGGGACTAAACGGAAAATCCTATTTTCAGGAGCTTTCGTTCAAGCCGATAGTGGACTATAACGACGTTAAAGTCATGGTCACTGAGCCGGATAAGGGAAAACAGACCTGTGATGCTACCTTTGATGATTCTGAGCTTAAGAAAAGGGGGCAGTATGTCACCTTCCATGCAGGGGACAAGCTTGATCTTGCTGCGACCTCCTCAGAGGGCACATACCGTGTCACAGGCTTTGAGGTATCAGAAGACGGAGGAGCCCACTTCAATAGTATCAGGGATACGAGATTCTTTACGCTGCTTCCTAATAAAAACTATGTCTTCCGTCCTCTGCTCGAGCTTAACGATAATCATGTGGAGATCATTTTGACCGAGGCTGCAAAACAGAATCTTAACATAGAGGATCTGATCCCTCAGGAGAAGCTGGCAGGTCATAGTCTTCAGGGAAAGTATGTGCTCAATCTCAATCCTTCCGAGACTACGGCGGACAAAATGATGAAGACAGCAGTCGGAGATGCCTGCACAGTCAAGGCACTTGTTACCGGAAAACCTTCGGAAAATGGATATGTGTATCGTCCGGTATTCAAGGACAGAATGACCGGAAGGACCTACGGATCCCAGGCCTACAGCTTCATCCAGCGAAGCAATACCGCTGACAATGTGATAGAGGTAGATGTAGAGAAGGTAAAAATTGCGGATATTAAGGAACACAGCATAAGCGGTACAGTTGTCTCGAGCCTTCCGTCTGTCAGAGTGGACGGTCTGGGGCTTCATTCCAATCCGGCAGAGGGATATATGGTCTCTATGGCAAACGGAGAGATAGAGGTCATCCGCAACGGCGTTAAGGAAAAGCATGTGGGCTTTGTTTCTGCCTCTGCAGGCTCTGACGGAGCAGTGAATATTTCCGGAGTTAAGGCAAAGGAAGGGGACAGGATCAGTCTGCTTATCGATAACGGCATGAATGATGCACAGGTCGTAGAGTTAGTGATCAAAGGAACCGAAACTGATCCTGTATCCATGGTGACAAAGGTGAATGCCGGAATGATTAATATACAGTATCCGGCAAATGCTCCAAGGGTCACAAATCTGATCTATGATTACGGAAAGACCTCCAGCAGACAGAAGGTAGACTTAAGAAATAATCAGGTCAGATGCTTTGATGACAATCTGACACTCAGCGCATCGATCGATCCTAAGGGCAGGGCTGTGGAAAAGCTCGTATTTACAGTAAGGACCGTAACAGGTGCAACGGCCGATTATGAAGCAAAGCCGACGGAGAATGATCCTAACCTGTTTACGGTCACAATCAACGCCATGCTGGATAATCTCCATAACGGTGACAGGATAACAGTATATGCTGTGGATAAGGAGAAGCGCACGGTTACGACCGCATCTGGCACACAGCAGGCGGATATCGTATATCCGACGGTAGAGACCGGTCTTGTAGCATTTGTCGAAAATGAGGTGATAGCTCCTAAGGAGTTTGTCATTGATGAAGATATGGGAGATATCAATATCCCTCTTCTCGGCGCTGCCAAGGGAAGCGCACAGAGCGGTATACTTAATTTTTCGCGTATAGATTATCCTGATAAGCAGGGGTTTTCTCTCAATATCAATCTTGATATGATGCTGAACAGACAGTCTCTTACCTCTGAGCAGAAGAAGGATGCGGTCAGGAACTTTACAAGATCAGTAACAAATAATGCAAAGAAAAAGAAAGAGGCGGCAATAGCAGGAGAAGAGGCTGAAAACGCGGGTTATAATGCCGAGCAGATCAGAAGGATGATGCAGGACGGAGGCGAGCTCAGTCCTGAAATGGAGCAGAGACTCAATGATTATGAAGCCAGAAGGGAAGAGGCTGAAAGGATCAGGGATGAAGCCGAGACCCAGGCAAAGAACGAAAGAACAAATCTCACCAAAACAAAGGGTGTAGTGGATGTCAGGGTGCTTTTCAACCTTTCCTTTGAGTTTTTATATGATCCTGTGCGGCAGGAATATGTGCTGGCAACGGCTGCGGTAACCGTCGGCGGCGCCGTTGACGCCTCGAAGACAATGTATACGATGATAGGCTATGTGCCGTGCTTCCTGAATATTTCGGGAGGAGTCGAGGCTGACATCACCATGGGCGGAGTGTGCCCTGAGGGCAAGAACGCTTACAGCGAAGGTGATTTCAACGGATATCAGGGAAATATACGCCAGATGTTTACGGGCAGTGATTTCCTGACGGAATTTGATACTGTCGGAAAGCTTAAGCTGCAGGTGGGAGCCGGACTGTGCGGAGTCTTAAGCGCCAGGGGCTATGTCAAGGCGGAGATGCAGCTGCAGTTTGTGCAGAACAATATTTCGGAGCATCCTTACGGCGTCATTCTCGACTGCGCGGGAGGCATAGGCTTTGACCTTGTGCTTATGAGCTTTAATATGGATGTAGCCAAGGTATCATGGGGCTGGGGTAATTTTGCCGGCAGAACGGGAGTCAGCTATTTCAACAATACGGTCAAGGCAAGATCAGCCTCCGCCTCCGCGAATTCTGCTTCCGGAACCAATACTGCTTCTGAGGCGAACTCTGCATCCGGCAGGGCTTTGTCAGAGGCAAATGCTTTCGCGGAGTCATATTCCATGCAGACGGCGGATGAGCTGTCGGTATCAGATTACAGCATGGGTACATCCGATATGAGCAATTTTGCACAGGAGGCTTTAAATGCCCAGCCTGTTCCTGTAAGCAAGCAGGTTCTTCTGAGAAATGCAGCCGACAGAACGAGACCGGAGCTGATCACGCTTCCTGACGGCAGACAGTTTGCGGTATTTATCGGAGCCTCCGACAATGGAGATAATTCCAGACTGTATTATACGGTTCGAGGCACCAGCGGCGTATGGAGCACTCCTAAGCCGGTGGAAAGTGACGGCACCTATGATTCTATGCCGGATCTGATTCTTAAAGGTGACAAGGTGATAATCACATGGATGGACGGATCAACAAAATTAGAAACAAAGCCTGATCTTAAGGACAGGTTCAATGCCTTCCGTATCAGCGGAGCCGTGTATGATATCAGCTCAAATACCATGAGCGAAGCCTTTAAGGTTTCGGCTGATGCTGATGAGCCTTTCTATAATCAGGCTCCGAGGCTTAGTACAGTGGGCAACAGGGTGTTCTGTACCTATCTTACAAGGGACATTAAGGATGTAACGAAGCCTGAACAGATGGCAGATCTCAGGGTGGGATATTCTACCATGAGAAGGGCTGAGCTGGATCTGAGTCAGATAGGTTCATCGTCGGGCTCTGTTGCAGAAAACCATGAATATGTTGTAATAAAGCATCAGACAAAGACAGATCCTCTGGTAATCGATTATCAGACAGAGGGTATCACTGTAAGCGAAGGTGGGAGCAGTTCCGATTATCTGATAACTGCATATACCATAGATGAGGACAATGACCTTATGACTCCTGACAGAAACCTGTATCTCGGTATCAGGGATCTTAACGATACCGACAATACAGATCCTTCCAATCCAAAACCGAAGGATTATTATCCAATACGCATTAGGAGCGAGGAGAGCTGTCAGGCAGTTCCTAAGCTGAGCAGGATCAATGACACACTCGTATTAAGCTGGACCTCCGACGGAAAGCTGCTGGAGCTTCTGGATGTTACGACACTGTTAAAGACATTGTTCCATAACACGGAAATAAATACCACCAGCGGAAGCAATGCCTATAAGAAATCCGATGTGTCAGAACAAGACTGGTATAAAAGAACAGCCAGTGAGCTGGGATTGTCCTATGAGTATTATGCGAACAGCTATTACATGGATCTCTGCAATGATAATTTCAGGACGGTAGAGACACCTATCAGCAATAACGAGGAGCATGCAGCAAGCATAGATGATTATTCGGTAGTCACAGACGGCAGAGATATATATGTGTTCTATACAGATATAGATCCGTCCTCGGAAAATGCAGCTGTGGAGCTATACGGACGCAGATACAGACAGGAACCGTCTGACCACTCAATAGCAGAAGAGCATACCGGAGAGGAATGGGGCTTTACAGACAGTGTGAAGATAACAGATTTCGGTAAGGTCATAGATGATTTTGATCTCGTGATGGACAGTAGAGGAAACATATCTCTGCTTTGTGATTATTATGATCAGTGGATAGATGATGACGGAAAGATAGCGTTCAGCTCCAATTCACTGGCTGAGATCGATTTTAAAACTGCCGGATCGCTGGATATCAGAGAGGTTTCGCTGGGCACCGATGACCATATGATCATAGGCGAATATACGGCGATAGAGCTGGAACTGGCAAACTATGGTCTGATGGAGGCGAAGGGCTTTACTCTTAAGGCCGAGCTGAAAGGAAATGGCGGTGCTTCCTCAGAGATCTTCAACAAGAGCTATGAGACGGTCCTGGACACCAACGAGACCATCAGGCTGCAGATGCCTTGGATTGTCCCGGATACAGATCTGAACGGCTGCAGCGTCATTCTGCATGTTTCGGAAAATAATACTGCTATTAGTTCAGAAACAACAGCTGAGATACAGCTTTCCTCCAAGGAAAGGCTAAGACTTTCGATGGGGCAGCCGGTTCCGGGTTCAGAGTCTGTCAGGGTCACCGGAACCATCAGAAATATCGGAAATGCATCATCAGAGCCGTGTACGGTATATGCCTATATCTCAGCTGATGCCGGGGGTGAAGGTGAGAGGCTTGCTGCTTCGGCTGATATTCCTGCACTTGGCTCCGGAGAGGAGAAGGAGTTCGAGCTTGAATACAGCCTTATGCTTAGCGACTGGAACGGCTTCGGATCGACGGAAGTGAGACTGACAGCTGTCAGAAACGGTACAGAGCTTTGTTCCGATACCGAGGATATATACAGTTCCAAGCCTGTAATGCTGGATATCGACAACGGACTTGACAGTATTCTTATGAATGAGGGAACTTCCGCATCGCTGATATCCACGGCGGCTCCGTGGAATTCACTTTGTTCGGATATCGTTTATTTCAGCAGCGATAATTCCGTGGCAACGGTCTCCGGCAGCGGAACAGTATCGGCTCACAGCAGCGGAACCTGCATTGTTACAGCCTACAGTCCGGCATACGGAGTAAAGGACAGCATTTCCGTTACAGTAAATAAAAAAGAGGATCAGAAAGAGGAAGGCATCATCGATGAGCCTGTAAAAAAGAATTACAGTGATTCCAATGATGATTCGGGGGTTGTATCACAGGGTACGATCTATGCAGATGCTGCGATCCCTTCATGGGTAGAGTCCTCGGGAAGCTGGGAAATGAATGCTGACGGAACATGGAAGTATATGCTGAACGGTGAATCTGTGAAAGACAGTTGGTTCTGCGTAGTCAATCCTTATGCGAGCCCGCAGTCAGGACAGAAGAAGTACGGCTGGTTCAAATTCGATCCGTTAGGAAATATGCTTACCGGATGGTTTACAGATTCTGACGGCAATGTATACTATCTCAATCCTTTGTCTGACAACACTATGGGCATGATGCTGGTAGGCTGGCAGCTGATAAACGGCAGCTGGTATTATTTCTCAGAGGCAGAGGGCAGCGGCACTATGGGTGCAATGCTCCGAAATACAGTTACCCCTGACGGTTACAGGGTAAACAGTGACGGGGTCTGGGTACGATAGCAGAGCACGCATGCTGGCAAGCGCTTTCCTCAAAAGAATCCACGCAGCGGGACAGTATTGAATAATACGCAATAAAAAAACTCCCATGGAGAGATGTGCAGAATCGATGCATTCACTCCATGGGAGCTTTATTGTTGTTATTACTTGTTGTATTCGTCAAAGAGCGCCTTGAAAGCCGGGAGAGAGTTTTCGATAGTGCTGCGGGCAACACAGTAGGAGATACGTACATAGCCCTCGCAGCCGAAATCATCACTCGGAACGATCAGCAGCTCATGCTTTTTGGCCCTGTCGCTGAAGGCCTTGGCATCCGGCTCAAGTGCCTTGACGAAGAGATAGAAAGCGCCCTGAGGCTCAACGTATTCATATCCTATCTTTTTTAGACCGCTGCAGAGAATATCACGGTTCTTCTTGTATTCGTCAATGTCAGAGGTCTGTCCTATGCATCTTTCGATAACACGCTGGAAGAGGCTCGGAGGGTTGACATAGCCGAGTGAACGACCTGCGCCCATAACTGAGGCGTAGACATTTCTGCAGTCTCTGAGCCTGCTGTTTACTGCGATATAGCCTATACGTTCACCTGGAACGGAAAGTGATTTACTGAAGGAATAGCACATGATGGAATCATCATAATACTTTAATGTACACGGAACCTTCACATCGTCGTAAACGATCTCTCTGTACGGTTCATCACTGATGAGATATACGGTATTACCTGTATTTTCCTCGTGTTTTCTGAGAAGCTCAGAAAGCTGCTTTATGCACTCCTCACTGAATACAGCTCCGGAAGGATTGTTTGGAGAGTTGATGATGACGGCCTTTGTTTTGTCCGAAAGACGTGCTTCAAGAGCCTCAAAATCTATCTGGAAATCCGCAGCGGCAGGAACTGTAACGAGTGTACCGCCTACGGCCTCAACGAATACACGGTATTCAGGAAAGAAAGGAGCTATAGCTATAACCTCGTCACCGGGGAACATCACGGCTTTGAGGCTTATGGTAAGGCTGGCAGCCGCGCCGCAGGTGACATAGAAGAGATCCGGGGTAAGCTCGAGACCGAAGCGGGTATTGAGATCGGCAGCCAGCTTTTCTCTGAGGGTGATGAGACCCGCTGCAGTAGTGTAGCCGTGAACGGCACCGTCATTTTTAACGATATCTATAATGGCCTCATTGACACACGCAGGTGCAGGAACATTAGGATTACCGAGGCTGAAGTCATAGACATTTTCAGCACCGATCTCAGCTTTTCTGCGGGCGCCGTATTCGGAAAGCTCTCTGATGCAGCTGCGGCTTAAGCCCCA
>JAQXPY010000118.1 GCA_029100885.1 Clostridiales bacterium
GGCTGCAGGGGCCGGAGACCAAAAGGAGGACAAACACATGAATAAGTATGAAGTTACAGTTATTCTTAGTGCGAAACTCGATGAAGAGGCAAGAGCCGGTGCCATTGAGAAAGTAAAGGCGTATATCGCCAGATACAATGGCACAGTAGGTGAGGTTGAAGAGTGGGGCAAGAAGAGACTTGCTTACGAGATTCAGCATCAGACAGAGGGCTTCTATTACCTCATCAATTTCGAGGGTACTAACGAGACACCTAACGGAATCGAGTCAGAGCTTCGCATCTTCGAGCCTGTTCTCAGATACTTAGTCGTTAAGAAGGCTGACTAAATCAAGAGAAAGAGTGAACAAATGAACAAAGTTATCTTAATGGGCAGATTAACCAGAGATCCTGATATCAGATATACTCAGGGTGATAACAGCATGGCAGTTGCCAGATATACACTGGCAGTTGACAGACGCCGCACAAATGCAGAGGGACAAAGGGAAGCTGATTTTATTTCCTGCGTCGCATTCGGAAGGCAGGCTGAATTTGCCGAGAGATACTTGCATCAGGGCACGAAGATAGCGGCAACAGGCCGTATTCAGACAGGCAGCTATACCAATAAGGACGGTCAGAAGGTCTATACCACAGATGTTGTGATCGAAGAGCAGGAGTTCGCCGAGAGTAAGAGCGCAAGTGAAAATCGCTCCGGTTCCTCATATGGAGGATATAACGGCGGCGGATACAGCAACTCCGGTTTTGGAGGCGGCGGTTATCAGAACAATGACCGTATGAACAACGCTTCATCAGCACCGGCAGGTGAGGGCTTCGAAGGCTTTATGAACATTCCTGAGGGTGTCGAGGACGACGGGCTGCCGTTCAACTAAGCACTTAAGAATATCAAGGAGGAAATACCGATGGCATTCCAGAAAGAAGAAGGCGCTCGCCCGAAGAAGATGGGCGGATTCCGCAGAAGACGCAAGGTTTGTGTATTTTGCAGCGAGAAGGCAAAGCCAATCGATTATAAAGATGTTGCAACATTAAAGAAGTACATCTCAGAGAGAGGCAAGATTCTCCCAAGACGTATCACAGGAAACTGTGCAGAGCATCAGAGAGAGCTTACTGTTGCTGTTAAGAGAGCAAGACACATTGCACTTCTTCCGTACACAGTAGAATAATCGTACTGAACAGGATCTAACAGACATGATGCAGACTGGCATTACCGGGTTTTCCGGCAAATGTCAGTCTGTTTTTTGTCTGTCTAAGTTACATCTCTTTTTATTTAACGCTGAGAATGAAAAAGACGGCGCCGGAAAACGGCGCCGCCACCTGATCTCAGATCAAGATATTGAAGGTATTATCGTAATAAAATCTGTGCTGAATAGTTGCGTATTATCTTTATAAAACGATATCAGGCATTGTCAACAGCATACATATGCTCAACCATTCTGATAAGAGCGCTTGTGTAGCCCCACTCGTTGTCGTACCATGCAAGTACCTTTACGAACTGGTCGTTGAGTGAGATTCCGCCCTTAGCATCAAAGAGACAAGGCGCGCTGAAGCCAAGAACATCAGAGGAAACGATAGGATCCTCTGTTACAACAAGTGTTCCCTTAAGCTCGCCCTCTGCAGCCTTCTTCATTGCTGCAACGATATCCTCCATTGTAGCAGGCTTTGAAAGTCTTGCTGTAAGATCAACGAGGGATCCGTCTGCTGATGGAATACGAACGCTCATGCCGGTAAGCTTGCCCTTAAGAGAAGGGATTACCTTTCCTACAGCCTTGGCAGCGCCTGTTGTTGAAGGAATGATGTTGCCGTAAACAGCACGACCGATTCTCCAGTCCTTGTTATCACGGGCATCAACGGTCTTCTGCTTGGATGTTGAAGAGTGAATAGTTGTCATGAGACCCTCTTCGATACCGAAGTTGTCCTGAAGAACCTTTGCCATAGGTGCAAGGCAGTTTGTTGTGCAGGATGCGTTTGAGATGATCCTCATATCCTTTGTATATGTCTCATGGTTTACACCGTAAACGAACATAGGAGTTGCGTCCTTTGCAGGAGCGGACATGATGACCTTCTTAGCGCCGTGTGCAAGATGCGCCTCGCACTTCTCCTCTGTAAGGAATACACCTGTGGACTCGATGATGTACTCTGCACCGCTCTCACCCCACATGATATTCTCTGCCTGATCCTCGCTGAATACACGGATCTTGTGTCCGTTAACAACGAGACCATCCTCGTACTTCTCAACTGTTCCGTTGAATCTGCCGAAAATCGTGTCATACTTAAGCTGATATACCATTACATCAAGATCAGCCTTTCTGATATTGATAGCGCATACATCAAACTTGTCGCCCTGCTCCATCATGATGCGAAGAGCAACTCTTCCGATTCTTCCGAAACCATTAATACCAACCTTAATTGCCATAGTCAGTTTCTTCCTTTCTTTTCCTGATTTCTTATAATCCAAAAATACCAATATATTATACACAAACGAAGGTTGTTTGTGTACTTGAATAATTCATAAATGATTCAGCCGTTTATGGTATTTTTTATGAAACATTACCACGGCGGAGTGAATATGAATCATTACAGCAGCAGAGAGCGGCTATAAAGCATTATCACTGAGGAGAGAAGCCGCGTGCATGCCGTTCGGATTGAAGAAGCAATTATACGGCAATACTGGCGGTATGCAATAGCTTTGCGTATATTTTTCAGGAGCATGGAATTCTGCTGTTGGAATCGAAATATAAACACATTGCTGATAAAAAATGCACAAAAATACACACCGAGAAAAGTGATTTTTAAAAGCAGATTTTATAATCATTTTATTAATTTAAGTATATAATGAAATTGTTACAAAAATAACATATTTGATCTTTCGGTTCATATCCGAACAGATATGGAGCAGATCGTCAGGTATTTAAACAGGAGGATACAGCTATGGGAATGAACATTGATCTTTCGGGAAAAACAGCACTTGTTACAGGAGCGGGAAGAGGACTCGGAAAGGCGATCGCGCTGGTTCTGGCAGATTGCGGAGCTGATGTATACCTCGGAAACCGTAAGGCGGATCAGGGACTTGAGACGGTTAAGGAAATAGAAGCCAAGGGACGCAGATCAGGATTTACAGCCTGTGACGTCTCTAAGGAAGAAGACATGAAGAAGCTTGTGGATGATGCTGTTGCATTCGGAGGAGGCAAGCTTGATATTTTTGTAAATGCAGCAGGAGTCATCTCTATTCAGGATATCAGATATGCGGATGTTGCGGAACAGCAGAGACTGCTCAATATCAATGTAATAGGAACTTCGAATGCTATTAAATACGGACTGCCTGTTATGGAAGCCCAGAAGTCGGGCAACATCATCACGGTTTCCTCTATTGCAGGAAGAGGCGGACTGCCGATGCTGCAGATGTACTGTGCAAGTAAGGCTGCTGTCATCAGTCTTACACAGTCTGCCGCAAAGATGGCAGCTCCGAGCGGAGTACGTGTGAATTCTATTGCGCCGGGCGTTATCCGCACCTCGATGTGGGAAGAGATCCTTGACGGTATGGCAACAGGCTTTAACCCTGCAAATAAGAACACCTCTACACCTGAGGAAAGAGAAGCAACATGGGATGCTTCGGTAAAGGGACTTATTCCTTTAGGCGCAGCCCAGACAGCTGAGGATATTGCGTGGGGAACAGCTTTCCTGGCATCCGATTATGCAAGATGCATTACCGGACAGGTGCTGGCGATCGACGGCGGAAATACGATGGTATAAAGACTTTAAAACTCGCACTGGTCAAGCCCGATCAGTGTTGATCTATCATGATTCCACGGATACTCCCTTTGGAAAGCACAATTTAACAAAAATATCACCTGCTTCCCCGGAATTCTCCGTGGAGGCAGGTGATATGCGCTGAAGACTCCTTGCAAAGCTGCTGCCAAAGTCCTTATCTGAATCCTTAAGATCAGTCCTTAGGAACCTCAGGATCTTTGGTCATTTTCATAAAGGAAGCCCTTTCTGAGTCGCTTTCACAACAGTCATTTAGAACCGTTTCATAACTCAGGATCCCCTTTTGATACAAACTGAATAACTTTTCAAGCTTTCCTTCGGCAAGGCCTTCCTCCCTCGCTTCCTTTTCCCATACCTTTCTGTAATCTATCATGGCAGAATACCTCTCATTCATAATTCTGCTCAGTCTGATCTCATCGACCCTGTCCTGAAGCCTTCTTACAAAGCTGCTGCCAAAGTCCTTATCAGAGTCCTTAAGGTCTGCACTTACGAACTTAAGGAACTTGAGTATCTCAGACGGTATCTCCGATTCGTTCTCTCCCTTAGTGCTTAAGAGTATGGTGTGGATCCCGTCATTATACGGACTGTAGTCTGTCTCTTCACAGCAGCTCTGTATCGTATATACATACTTATTATACCCCAGCGGGTCATAATCGCAAATGAAAATGACATAGGACTCTGCCAGCTCATCATAGCCTTCACCGGTCTCCAGCATCTCCATATCCATCTGGCTGTGGTAGTATCTGGTCCTTAACTCTATAGGTGTCTCTGATACCTGAAGGTCTATGTCATAGTGCTTTCCGTCATCTCCCTTTACAAACACATCCAACCGTACACCCTTATATACAGGATTGTAGATGAAGCACTTTTCCTTACACACTTCAATGTGTGATACCTCTATACCGAGTATCATCTCTAAAAACTCCCTGCATATGGATTCATTGGACATGACGGCACAGAACATGAAGTTGTTCTTGAAGGTCTGTTCCGATAACGGCTTTATACGGCGCTTCCTTTCCCTGACAGCAGCACCGGCAGCAGATTCAGAAGAAGCAGCATTATAAGAGGTAATTGCTTCAGGAGCATAAGAATCCGAGGCATATGCAGCAGCTGAATCAGTATCTACAGCGCAGACAGCAGCAGAATTGCCGGAACAAGAAGCATTGGCAGACTTGCGGATCGAATCATTGTTGGACTTGTTGTTAAAGAACTTTTCAGACATGAGGATCTCCTTTCATGAGATACATGACGACTGTAAATACGCAGACAGAAGCAGCAGACGAGCGGAATTCACAGAAAAGATACGAGTTTGGTTCATACAGTTCTATAAACTATGCCTTCGTTCCTTGGAACAGCCGCCCTGAAGCAGCGATATTTACAGCCAAAAAGAAATGGTTACAAAAATGCATAATATTCCGAAATCCCAGAAAATAAAAAACGATTCGGAATATGGTTGCATAAAAGCATGGGATTCTGATCAGATACTTTAGAAAATGATGTTCGGAATGAAGTAAATTCATTATTGTTTATGATTACAGATGATGGTCTGTCCGAACATAAATGATTTAAAGATAAAAGAATCTCAGATATGCTTTGAGTGAATGTTACCATAAGAGGACGGCATGCTGCAATCATTCCTGTACATGTTTAATACTCTTTTTATAATTTGTATATGCAGGGAGACAGAATGGCATAGGATATCCTGACAAGGATCACTCAAAAAAAATATTTGAGCGAACAGTGATACTTTTGTATACTGTTACCTATCGGGAATATATAATTCATAGTAACTATTCAGCACCCGTCATGATATCAGGCGGAAAATGTGCTTGCATATTTTTCCGGATGATATCGTGACGAGTCTGAGGAGCAGACGGCAAATATATGAGCAAGTAATGAGCCGTAGGCGAATGGATTGCGAATATGCTTTGCCGGGTGCTGAATAGATATAATTCATATTCGTAAAAAAAACGACATTGCAAAATGGTCGTGAGTACGGTTAAGAATGAATACAGGATATCGTGATCAGAAGTATTGAACGGGAGCGTATTATTTGATGAAGAGAAAACAGGAATCGATATACGGACCATACAGAACAGTCAAGCCGGAGGGGACATTGCCAAATCTTGCCTGGAAGCTGGACAATTCTCTTCCTATCAGAGCTGATGAGATGCTTATAGATGTGAGGGTCATAAATGTAAATGCAGCAAGCTTTGGACAGATAGCTGTAGAATGCGGAAATGATCCGCTGCAGATCGCGAGGAAGATAACAAGTATAGTCAGTCTCAGAGGAAAGCTTCACAATCCTATCACGGGAACCGGTGGAACTCTTATGGGTATCGTGGAAGAGATAGGACCTGAGCATCCGCAGTACGGAAAAGTAAAAAAGGGAGATGCGATATGCACCCTTGCATCCACCAGTATGACCCCGCTTGCTATAGACAGTATTCAGAAGGTAAATATGAATACCAGGCAGATAGCGGCAAGAGGGCATGCTATCCTGTTCAGAGATTCAATATTTGCAAAGGTGCCGGAGGGGTGGAATCCGAATATTTTCCTTGCCATAGTGGGAGAAGCAGGATCCTGCTGCGAATCGGCAGTTCACTGCAGTACAGGCTCAACTGTAGTTCTGTTAGGAGCCTCTGAAAAAGTAGGCATCATGAGCATGTTTTCTATCAGAGAGAAGCTTGGCAGCTCGGGAAGGCTTATCGCCGTTACAAGAAAAGCAGAGCAGTATGAAGCGCTTAAGGCTCTCGGTGTAACGGATCAGATCATTGTTTCGGATTTCAGGAAGCCTCTGTCCGCACTTAAAGAGATAAGGGACAGACTAAAAGACAGCGGAATTGAAGAAGTTGATTATACGGTCGACTGTTCCAATACGCCGGGGCACGAAATGCTGGGAATACTTCTTACAAAGGAATGCGGCACGGTATATTTTGCAAATCCGGCAGTCAACTATTCTGAAGCCAGCCTTGGAGCGGAAGGAATCGGCAAGGAAATAGATATATTTTTCTACAGGGGATACCTTAAGGGGCATGTAGATTACTGCATCAAGCTTACGGAAAAGAACCCGGTAATACTGAAATGGTTTTCAAAACGCTATTCCGATGATGACAGAAAAGGAGTGTATACAATCCCGGATAAAAAGATATTGAGCAAGGAAAATGAGCTTGGACTTCCTAATGTAATAGTCAGCGGACAGGAAATGGCAAATATAGTCGGGATCGCTAATAGAATAGCGGACTTCAATACTACGGTGCTGATCGAAGGGGAATCAGGAACCGGAAAAGAAGTTGTGGCAGACATAATGCAGCAGCTGAGCATCAGAAAAGAAAAGCCGTATATAAAGATAAACTGTGCAGCGGTAAGCGACAGCCTGTTTGAATCCGAGTTTTTCGGATATGATGCAGGAGCATTTACCGGAGCGCTGAGAAACGGAAAAGCCGGTTACTTTGAAATGGCAGATAAGGGTACCCTGTTTCTGGATGAGATAGGAGATCTGTCATTACAGAATCAGGTCAAGCTTCTGCGTGTACTTCAGTCCAGAGAGGTTGTAAGAGTAGGCTCGGCTCTTCCGAGGAAGATCGATGTGAGGCTTATAGCCGCAACTAACAAGAATCTTAAGGAAATGGTGGAAAAGGGAGAATTCCGGCAGGATCTGTACTACAGACTGAATGTGATAAACATACATATCCCGGCTCTGAGAGAAAGAGAAGATGATATACAGCCATTTATCGAGAATTTTACCATGGAGTACAATGAACTGTACCATATGAACAAAAGCTTTGACGGAGAAGCAATGCATATCCTTAAGAGTTACAGGTGGCCGGGAAATGTCAGGGAGATGGAAAACCTGATCCAGAGACTTATTCTTACCGTTGAGGGAGAGATGATATGTGCTGAAGATATTCCGATGGATATAAGGGATTCGGTCAGAGAAGGATTATTTACAAGCAGAGCTGATTCAGCTGATTCAACGATTCGAAGGATCCTGGTAAGAAAAAATAAAGAAAGATCTCAAGGAATGGCAGAAGATAAGAAATATAGCTTAAAATATAAAAGAGATATACGCAGTGCGGACATGTATGATTCAGAATCAAATTATGAATCAGATATTGATTCAAGGCTGATGCGCAAATCAAAATCGGGGTCTGAGTCAGGATCTGAATCAGGATCATCGGAGAAGGAGATGTATCTTGAGGCGGCAGGAAAGTACCGTACCACAAGAGAAATTGCCGAAGCATTAAACACAAGCCAGTCCACTGTGGTTAGAAAGCTCAAAAAGTATGGCATTGAAAGAAAAATAAAGGTAGGGCGGATAGAATTTGATTGAATGCAATACCTGTAAATAATAATTAACGATATAAACAGAGTGCTGTGATTTTCATGTTTGGAATGATTATTACGGCACTTTTTTAATGTATTATGGGATCGCTGGCATAAAAATTGCTTAAATATACAATGTGATCGATTGTCACAGATAATTAATGGATTTTGGGAGAATAAAAAGGTGATATTTGACAAAGCATTTGTGAACGGAAGGATATATACAATGGAAGCCGAGGGCGAATACGTAGAGGCTGTTCTCATTAATAACGGAAAGATTATAATGCTGGGTTCTTCCGATGAGGTGGCAAGTTATGATGTGAAGGAGAGAATCGATCTAAAGGGCAAAACGGTGCTGCCGGGATTCATAGATACCCATATGCATCTTCCGGAGGCGGTCGATAACAGCAGAAAGGTCGATCTGTGCAATGCGAAAAGCATTTATGAGGTACAGGAACTATTGAAAAAGGGACTGGAAAGCCTCAGGGATGGAATGTGGCTTTTGGGAAGAG
>JAQXPY010000119.1 GCA_029100885.1 Clostridiales bacterium
AGAGTCTGATCTGTTGACTTGATCCGGAGGGCTTGCAAGCCGAATCATATACATTTTGTGTATTCATTTTTTGCAGGACGTCACGGAGAGAAATCATTATTATGCGATCAGCTATCCTGCAGATGATGAGGGCTGAGCTCACGCTGCAGCCCTCATCATTGTTAGGTGTCTCAAGAATAACGGTTTTCTTCCGAACTTCCTTAAAAAATATCTTTTATGTTGTATGATTCTTGCAGCAGCTTCCGGTTTGTTCTTTGCCTGCTCCGCAGGAGCAGCCATTCGGACATCCTATGCATTTTACTCCGCGTTTTTTTGCCTTATACAGGTATCTGACTGACAGAGCAATAATGAGCGCTGTTACAGCGATAATGATAACATTTTCCATAGTATTAATTCCTGCTTCCCAAGCATTAATCTCTGCTTTCTAAGTATAAATTCACGCTTCTTAAGTATTAATTCCTGCTTCCCAGTGCATATTCGGCTGCCAGATTACTATCTGTCCTGCCGATCAGATAAATGATAATCGCAATCAGAACCGCTACAACGACCAGACCCGGCAGGAAGCCTGCACCGACAGAGCCTGTGCTGATCAGCGTGCCGATCTGATAGGTCAGAAATGCTACGGTAAAGCCTGTGGCAAACTGCAGTCCCACACCTCCCCAAAACCACTTGCGATCGTTAATTTCGGAATGCATTGCGCCCAATGCGGCAAAGCAAGGAGGCGTATACAGGTTAAACATCAGATATGCAAGTGCTGCAACCTTGGTTATGGCAAATACAGATGCAACCTCTGCACCGGCTCCCTCCATCAAGGCCAGCTCTTCAGTGTCTATCAGATTTTCCAGACCCACAAAGCATACAGCCAGCGTTCCTACAACATTCTCTTTGGCGATGAATCCGGTTACGGCTGCCGCGGCCAGCTGCCATGATACTACTCCTACTATAGGTACAAGCAGATAAGCAAACGGACCTGCTACAGATGCAAGGATAGAGTCGCCGGCAGCCTCTGCCACCTCAAAGCTCCATGTAAATGTCTGCATTATCTGTACGACCGTATTGCAGATCAAAATAATGGTAAATGCCTTAACGATAAATGCCTTGCCTCTGGCACACATATCCACGACAGCACGCTTCAGAGACGGAAGCTTGTATTCCGGAAGCTCAATTATAAAGAAGGATTTTCTGTGCCTGTAGCCGGTGATCCTGTTGACCAGCAGGGCGCCCAGCAGAATCAGCAGAATACCGACAAAATACATCAGTGTGCCGACCCAGGAGGCGTCGGAAAAGAATGCGCCCGCAAACAGTGCTATGACCGGAAGCTTAGCGCCGCATGGCATGAACGGAGTCAGCATTGCTGCAGCACGGCGCTCTCGCTCATTGCGAATGGTGCGGCATGCCATAACGCCGGGGATAGCACAGCCTGTGCCGATCACGAACGGAATCACAGACTTACCCGAGAGTCCCACCTTTTTAAATATAGGATCCAGCACGACCGAAGCGCGAGCCATATATCCGCAGTCCTCCAGCAGGGATATCAGGAAATACATTACCATGACGAGAGGCAGGAATCCGATAACCGCTATAACACCTCCGAGAATACCATCTACCAGAAGTGCCTGTAAAATAGGAGCGGCATTTTCCACCAGTCCGCCTACCCATTCCTGAAAAGCTTCAAGCCATCCTACCAATGTATCCGCGATAAACGGACCCACCCAGGCCTGGGATATCTGAAATACCAGGAACATGACTGCCGCAAAGATAACAAGACCACCGATTGGATGCGTCAGTACTGCATCAATTTTATCCTGTTCATTTTTTTCTCTGGTCAGTACTTTTCTAGACTCGACCGAGCTGACTATACCGTTGACGAAGTCAAAACGGCTGCGATCAGCCTTTTCAACGGCCTCCTTATCAGTCAGATCAATGATTCCCTGATGATACGGAGCATTCTGCGTCTGTCCGCTGCATTCTGCTGCAGCCTCGACAACCTCCTTAAGCCCTTCTCCGGTAGTGGAGGTAGTATTGATCACCGGACAGCCCAGCTTTTCCGAAAGAGAAGCAATATCGATCCTTGTCCCCTTCTTCTCATTGATATCATGCTTGTTAAGCGCTACTACCACAGGAATGCCAAGCTCCAGAAGCTGGGTGGTAAAAAACAGAGAACGGCTCAGATTTGTGGCATCTACAATATTAATGATGGCATCAGGGTTTTCGTTTTTTACATATGAGCTGGTGATGCTTTCCTCTGAGGTAAACGGAGACATGGAATACGCACCCGGCAGATCTACCGCTATCAGCTCTGAATCTCCGGCATAGACTTTTTTGATCAGTGCCTCTTTCTTGTCCACTGTAACGCCTGCCCAGTTGCCGACTTTCTCATTGCGTCCTGTCAGGGCATTGTACATGGTGGTCTTGCCGCTGTTAGGATTGCCCGCAAAAGCAATTCTCATTTTGGATTTCCTCCTTTTTTCATGGGTACATTTTATTCTGAATAGCTGTAATACAAATCTTAAAAGCGAAATTAGTGATAACTAACCAGTGGGTGCAGAAAATACCGACTGAACATAAACGATCATATTATGATGGCCTCAGCCAGCTGATTGTCTATGCTGTATCTGCCATCCTTAACTGCTATGGTGCAGCTTCCTCTTCTGCGTGAAATGACTGTAACAGGCTCGCCGCTGTAGCAGCCCAGAGAGAACAGAAAAGAATCCAGCTCCTCATCCTCAGTTTCGATACGTAAAATAGTATACTGCTTTCCTTCTTCTGCTTTTGACAAATTCATAAAATACTCACCTGATTCAGATTATAATTTTAGTTAGGATTTACTAACCCGAAGACTAAAAAAAATTAGTCTTTACTAACTGCGACAAATGATACTTCATTATCATTTTTTTGTCAATATAATGATCATCAATTTATACTGTATAATATCTGCCTGAACGATCCGAATATCAATTCGATGACGAATGAGAACCATGAACGCTTCTTTGGGTCAACCGGGGAAGAAGCCTTCAAAATTCTGAAATTGAGTTTCAGGAAGATGTACTGCATGCAGCAGCAGATGATATAATAATGAGACGTTTCGGGAGCTGAGTTTAAGAAAATTCAATGAAATGTTTCAGATGCTGAGTCAGGAAAAACAATGAAGCGTTACAGGTGATAAGGAGAAAACAACATGATTTATATAGGAAGTCATATCTCGTCCTCAGGCGGATATGAGGCAATGTGTAAAAATGCGCAGAGTCTGGACGCAGACACCTTTGCGTTTTTTACAAGAAACCCGAGAGGAGGAGCGGCAAAGGACATTTCGGAAGAGGATGTGAAAAGGTTTCTGGAGCGGACAGCCAAACTGCAGTTTGGTCCCATCGTGGCTCATGCGCCTTATACTATGAATCTGTGTTCATCGAAGCCGGAAACAAGAGAGTTCGGAATAAAAATGCTGGCGGATGATCTTGCCCGCATGGAGTATACACCGGGTAATTATTACAATTTTCACCCCGGCTCTCATACCGGACAGGGAACAGAAAAGGGTATTGCTCTGATCACTGATGCTCTGAATCGGACACTGACAGCGGATATGCATACTACCGTACTGCTGGAAACCATGGCCGGCAAGGGCTCTGAGGTCGGGGGAACCTTTGAAGAGCTGCGGGCTGTCATAGACGGAGTAATACTGAAGGAAAAGATCGGAGTCTGCTTTGATACCTGCCACACATGGGACAGCGGTTATGATATCGTTGGGGATCCGGACAGTGTTCTGCAGAAGTTTGACGACATAGTGGGTATCGACCGTCTCTGTGCCATACATATAAATGACAGTAAAAATTCCATTGGCAGTCACAAGGACCGACACGAGAGGATAGGCTTCGGAATGATAGGCGAGGAAGCAATGAAGAGACTCGTACAGCATCCTCTGCTGCAGGGAAAGCCGTTTATTCTTGAGACACCGAACGATGATGCCGGCTACCGCCGTGAGATCAGCCTGATCAGGAGCTGGATGATCTGATCGGCTGATTCAAACAGTATCAGGACTGTTAACTGACGGGATTTCCCTTTTCTTATCCGGGAACATTGTATATAATGATTATCAACTGACCGGAATGTCATTGATCAGGGCATCAGAGATATGTGGAACTGTTTGGGAACCCGCAGCACTGTTCGGAACCATTCAGGGATCCATCGAACTGACATCCGGCGGCGGAAATGTTATTGACATTTAAGAAGGGAAATGAAGCAGATATGAGAATAGCAGTTGCTTTTGAGAACGGACAGGTGTTTCAGCATTTCGGACATACGGAGTGCTTCAAGATATACGAGCTGGAGGATGATAAGGTAGTAAGCTCCGAGCTTTTCAAGCCCGAAGGCAGCGGACACAGCGCTATGGCAGGAATTCTTGCCGGTAAGCAGGTGGATACGGTGATCTGCGGAGGTCTGGGTGACGGCGCATCACAGGCTCTTCTGAATGCCGGCATCGAGGTAGTGAGCGGTGTAAAGGGAGATGCGGATGAAGCGGTAACTGCTTATATCAACGGTGAACTGATCTCCGAGGGTGTGAACTGCGATCATCACGATCATCACCATGATGAGGCGGAGGGCGAAGAAGACGGAGAAGGCTGCGGCAGCGGCTGCGGTGGCTGTGGCGGCGGCTGCGGCGGCTGCGGAGGAGGCTGCGGCGGTTATCAGCCGGATTTTGACGGCCCGAATGTAGGAAGGACCTGCCGAGTGCATTACAGGGGAACCTTCAATGACGGAAGTCAGTTTGATTCCTCCTATGACCGCGGTGAGCCGCTGGAATTTGTCTGCGGAGCAGGCATGATGATCAAGGGCTTTGACAAGGCTGTTGCAGGCATGGAAATCGGACAGGTCGTTGATATTCACCTGATGCCTGAGGAAGCATATGGTGAGAAGGATCCGAGAGCTGTTGTCACCATGGAGATCAGTGCGATGCCGGGCTGTGAGCAGTATAATGAAGGGGACAGGATATACCTTCAGAACGCATACGGTCAGACCTTCCCTGCACTTATAGCTGCAAAGGACGAAAAAAATATCACCTTTGACATGAACCATGAGATGGCAGGAAAGGAATTGAATTTCCGTATTGAGCTGGTCGAGGTCGTTTGAGAATCGCCGGAGCAGAACTGCTGATAACAGATAGATCAGAAGCAGAGCTGCCGAAAGCAGAACGATCAGAAGCAGAACGATTATTATACTACTATGAACATACAGATATTCGGTACAAAAAAGTGCAGCGATACAAAGAAAGCGGAGCGCTATTTTAAGGAACGCAGAATAAAGTTCCAGTTTATCGACATGAAGGAAAAGGGCATGAGCAAGGGAGAATTCAACTCCGTTGCGGCAGTCAACGGCGGTCTTGAAAATATGATCAACTGGGACGGCAGAGATAAGGATACTCTGGCACTCATCAGGTATATTGCCGAGGAGGATAAGCTGGAGAAGGTGCTGGAGAATCCGTCAGTGATCAGGACTCCGGTCGTGAGAAACGGAAAGCAGTCCACGATAGGCTATCAGCCTGAGGTATGGAAGACCTGGAGCTGAAGAAAGCGGTCAATAAGCGTTATCAAAGGATATATATGGATATCAGATCAGAAATGCTTAAGCTTAAGGATGAGGAATACGCACGCTTTCAGGCAAAGCTCACACCGGGAATTCCGGCGGAGAGCTTTATCGGTGTGCGGGTGCCGGAGCTTCGAAAGCTGGCTAAGAGATACTATAGAGAGTCTGAGCATCATGAGTTTCTGAATAAGCTGCCCCATGAGTATTACGATGAAAACATGCTGCATGGTCTGCTGATCTCGGAAGAAAAGGATTATGCTGCATGTATAGAACAGACTGATGCATTTCTGCCTTATGTCGACAACTGGGCAGTGTGTGATATTATATCGCCGAAGGTCTTTAAAAAGCACAAGACGGAGCTTATCCCGAAGATAAGAGAATGGTCGGCATCCGGACATGTATATACCTGCAGGTTCGGCATCGAAATGCTGATGAGTCATT
>JAQXPY010000120.1 GCA_029100885.1 Clostridiales bacterium
CCTATGGAAAGGCCACAAACATCTCCATTATCATCCACTCCAAAATAGACTGTTGCCTGTCCATGTTTATTAAGCATAGAAGTAATAGATTTCAAACCTTTATCAAGCTGACCTAATCCTTCTTTAAATTCCTGATATTCATTCTCAATTCCAAGATTCATAACATATAACCTTTCCCATATGGATTTATATAAGGTATACTATAAACGGATCTAAAAGTCTACTTTCAAAGTCTACTCTTAAATAATGTTTTAAAACATCCCTGTGTGTTAGGATAGATGTCAGCGAATGCGATCTGGGGGGATCCAGAGGACGGTCAATAAGCGCCGCAGATTGCATGGAAGCAATCCGGCTTATTGATGAAGCCATGGATCATGGTGCCGGACTGTCAAAGGCCTGTGCATCCCATAAAGATTCAAGGGAAAAGAAAAAACCCCAGAAACACAAAGTTTCTGAGGTTTTGTATGCATTTTCTCGTCCCAAACGATTATCTCTTTGAGAACTGCGGAGCCTTACGAGCCTTCTTGAGACCGTACTTTCTACGCTCCTTCATACGTGAATCTCTTGTAAGGAAGCCTTCCTTCTTAAGAGCCGCTCTGTTCTCTGAATCCTCCTGAAGAAGTGCACGTGAGATGCCGTGTCTGATAGCGCCTGCCTGACCTGAGATACCACCGCCGTGAACATTAGCTGTTACATCGAACTTTCCTTCAGCACCGATAGCTGCAAATGGCTGACGGATGATAACCTTGAGTGTCTCAAGTCCGAAATACTCATCGATATCCTTGCCGTTAACAACGATCTTGCCTGTTCCAGGAGTTACATAAACTCTTGCGATAGACTTCTTTCTACGACCTGTGCCGTAATACTTTGTAGCTGCCATTTATACTTCCTCCTGCCGATTAAAATGTAAGCTCTTCCGGCTTCTGTGCCTGATGCTTATGATCCGGTCCGCAGTATACGAATAACTTCTTGTACATTGCGTTTCCAAGTGCTCCCTTTGGAAGCATTCCCTTAACTGCATGCTCGATAACCTGCTCAGGATGCTTCTCAAGCATCTCCTTGAGTGTTACGATCTTTGTGCCGCCGATATACTTGGAATGGCTGAAGTATGTCTTCTGGTTCATCTTCTTGCCTGTTACCTTGAACTTGTCAGCGTTTACGATGATAACATAATCGCCTGTATCAAGGAACGGTGTATAGGTTGGTTTGTTCTTTCCTCTTAATACCTTAGCCACTTCAGAAGCAAGGCGTCCAAGAGTCTTATCTGTTGCGTCAACAACATACCACTTTCTCTCGATGGTAGCCGGTGTAGCCACATAACTTTTCATGGTTACCCTCCTAATTCTATTAATAATAATATAGGTTAATGCTTCTACCGGGGCTATGGTTTCTGCATTAAAATGCGCTGTTTATCTCAAACAGCTTGATTATTATACTTTTTGATCATTTTTCTGTCAACCGGAAAAACCTTTATTTCAGCCTGTTTTACGCATTTCTTAAAATACATATTCTATACCCAGAAGAGTAAGTCCCCGTGCCTGTGCCGTCGGACCTGCTTTTGTCCTGTCCCTTGCCTCAAGCGCAGTCCTGACGCTCTCCGGCTCCCTGAGTCCGGTTCCTACGCTCATCAGAGTTCCCGCAATTATTCTGACCATGTTGTAGAGGAAGCCGTTTCCCCGTATCCTGATCCTTACAAGCCGGTTTTTTCCTTTTCCGCAGCCGTTCCCTTCCGCGCTTTTGGGAGATGCTTCGTACTGCTTTGAAGCTGCGATATCACTGTTCATCTCTGTGCCATTCCGGTTCGGATCCATTTCGCTGATATGCAGCCCGGAGACTTTTGTTTCTTCATTGTACTGATACGATGCCCCGGTTCCGGAATATGAAGCTTCCTGTGATATGTCTATGGAATATATGGTTCTTACGGCGCTGCCGCCCTCTTTCAGTACCTGTGAGGACGGATTGGCAAAGGATGTAAAATCATGCTCTCCCACAAGATACGAAGCCGCGATTTTCATCCGTTCTATATCCGGGATGCGCTTCTCATATGCCGCATACCGCCTGTGCTTTGGATTTTCCGTTCCTCCGCAGCTGAAGGTATACTCATATGTCTTGATACAGTCCTGCCTTCTCGGATGCCATTCCGGCTGTACCTCGCAGCCCGACACTATCCTTATATCCTCCGGGAGAAACGGAAGCAGCGCATACGGAAACCTCTCCGCCGGAATAGTTGACACCGTATCAAATACTGCCACATTTCCCTCGGCATGCACGCCGCTGTCGGTGCGGCTGGCTCCCGTGACATATATCTCCTCTCCCGTAAGCTCGGAAAGAGCCCTGTTCAGTTCTCCCTCCACAGTGCGCATATCCGGCTGTATCTGAAATCCGCAGAAATCTGTCCCGTCATATGCAGCTGTTAATTTTATCCTCCGCATTTCGCACCGCTTTCGTTTCCTGTCTTTATCCTTTTCCTGTCATTCCGAACAGCCTCAGTATCTCGGTCCTGGCATCCTCAAGCCCTGTTATGTCCGTATCAACATCAAAGCCGGCTGCCTTCAGGTCATGCATCAGATATGTGAGCTCCGGCACCGAAAGCCCCATGGCTTCAAGCTCCTTCACATGTCTGAATACCTCCTTCGGAGTATCATTATAGATCAGCTCTCCGTTATTCATGACCAGTATCCTGTCTGCATACTCGGCTGCCTCCTCCATATTATGGGAGACCAGCAGTACTGCCATGTTTCTCTCCCTGTGAATGCTGCTGACAAGTCCCAGCATTTCGTCTCTGCCCTTAGGATCGAGTCCCGCTGCCGGCTCGTCAAGCACAAGCACCTCCGGCTCCATTGCCAGTATTCCGGCTATCGCAGCCCTTCTCTTTTCTCCTCCCGATAATTCAAACGGACTTCTGTCATAGTAATCAGGTCCAAGTCCCGTGCTTTGAAGTGCCGCCTCGGCACGGCTTCGGCACTCTTCCTCTCCGAGTCCCAGATTTGAAGGTCCGAACATCACATCCTTCAGAACGGTCTCCTCAAACAGCTGATACTCCGGATACTGAAATACCAGACCCACCCTGCCTCTTAAGCCTCTGAGATCATAGTCCTTTCCGAAAATATCCTCCCCGTTATACAGCACGGTTCCCGCTGTGGGCTGCTCCAGACCGTTGAGATGCTGAATCAGTGTGGATTTTCCGGAACCTGTATGCCCTATCAGAGCCGTAAAGCTGCCGTCCTCCAGCGTAAAGCTGACATTCTTTACTGCATATGCCTCCATTGGAGTGCCCTTATTATATATATGTGAAAGGTTTCTTACCTCTATTCCCATCTTTTTTCCTGCTTTATATACTTTCCCGACGTCTGAATACCCGCTTAAAGGTGCGGCGCCTGTCAAGCCCAAAACCGTGAGGCCGTCATGAGCAGAAGATACAGCACCATCGCTATATAAGCCGCCCTGTCTCTGTGCGCATATACGAGAGGCTTCATTTTTGTTCTTCCCTCTCCTCCGTTATAGCACCTTGCCTCCATCGCCAGTGCCAGATCCGCCGCTCTCCTGAATGCGGCAATAAACAGCGGGACCAGTATAGGTATCATCGCCTTTGCCTTTCTTATGAGTCCGCCTGTTTCAAAATCCGCGCCTCTGGCCTTCTGGGCCTTTATTATCTTATCGGTCTCCTCGGTCAGTATAGGAATAAATCTCAATGCGATAGACATCATCATGGCAATATCATGGACAGGTATTCCCACCCGTCCCAGAAAGCCCAGTGACCTTTCGAGTCCGTCCGTAAGCTGTGTCGGAGTAGTCGTCAGCGTCATCAGTGAAGATCCTATGACCAGATAGATAAGCCGCAGCGCCATAAAGCCTGACAGCTTAAGTCCCTCTGCGGTGATCTTCAGAAGCCCGATCCTCAGAAGAACGGTGCCGTCAGTAAAAAACATATTGAAGGACACTGATATCATCAGGAGGATAAACACTGCCTTAAGCCCCCTTGTAATGAAGCCGAATGGAACCCGGCTCATTTTTATGCAGCCTGCAAGTGCCGCCGTTGCCAGTACATATCCCGCAGCACTCGAAGTAATGAACAGTGATATCAGAAATATCATTGTCCCTGCCAGCTTTGTTCTCGGATCCAGTCTGTGAAGGATCGAATCCGCAGGATAATATTGTCCGAGTGTTATATCCTTAAGCATCTTCCTGTGCTGCTCCCATCTATGCCGCCTCCTGTGCCGCCTTCATCCTAACGGCTTTTTCCTGTGCTGCTCCCGTCTGTTCCGCCGCCTGTGCCGCCTTCGTCTGTGCGGCATTTACATATATCATTTCTTTGCGGACGCTTCCCGGTGTTTATTCACTCTCTGCCGGTTTCTCATCACCTCAGGCTTTCGCCGAATACAGTGCTGTAAGGCATTCCTCCAGCTCCTGCCTTGTCAGTATCCCCCCGGGAATATCCAGTCCTGCTTTTCTCAGCTCATCCGCCAGCTCTGTTATCACCGGAACCCTGAGTGAATGAGCCTTCAGCTCTCCGGGTCTTGAAAATATCTCCCGCGGTGTTCCGTCCAACGGCCTGTCACAGCTGTCAACAGCGATTTTTCCACGATCAAATACTATGATCCTGTCGGCATCTACCGCCTCCTCCATGTTGTGGGTTATCAGGATTATGGTTATTCCTTCCCTGCGGTTCAGCTCATGAACCGCCTCAAGGACATATTTTCTTCCTGAGGGATCCAGCATTGCCGTAGGCTCGTCCAGAACGATACATTCCGGCTTCATGGCCAGTATTCCGGCTATCGCCACTCTCTGCTTTTGTCCTCCCGACAGTCTGCCGGGTGATTTGAGCCTGAACATTCCGAGCCCCAGTCTTTCCGTCACTTCTCTGACACGCCTCAGTATCTCATCGGACGGCACTCCGAGGTTTTCAGGTCCGAAGGCAATATCCTCTTCCACTACATTAGCAACGATCTGATTGTCCGGATTCTGAAACACCATTCCCGCCTTTCCTCTGATCTTCAGGTGCTCCCCCGGATCCGAGGTATTCATGCCGGACACTATTACCGTGCCTTCATCCGGCACATTCAGTGCGTTGATCAGTCTGGCAAAGGAGGATTTTCCAGACCCGTTATGGCCTAAAATGCACACAAAGGAACCCTTTTCTATCTCAAGATCGAGCTCCTCAAGAGCCGTGTGTGTCTCCAAAAGCTTGTTTTCCTCATCACGGAGCGTATATTTGTATACTACTCCGGCAGCCTTTATGATATTCATACCGCAGCTTCTATCTCCCGCATCACTGCCTCTACACCGTTTCTGAGCCCGGAGGACTCCATGGCTGAGATATACCCTGCCCTGTCACTCCACAGCTTAAGCACAGCCTCTACAAGAGAATCCTCGTTCATTTCCTCTTCTCTTAATACCATTGAGAATCCCTGTTTTTCAAAGGATCCGGCATTGAGTATCTGATCTCCGCGGCTGGCTGCGGCAGACAGGGGAATGAGCAGATTCGGCTTTTTCAGCGCAAGCAGCTCGCAGATCGAATTGGCTCCGGCTCTTGATATTACTATATCCGCTGCTGCAAAAATATCCTTGAGCTCTGTGCTTACAAATTCAAACTGCCTGTAGCCCTCCGTTTCCTCAAGGGACGGCTCCAGATTTCCTTTTCCGCAGATATGGACAATATCAAAGACCCTGAGCAGTTCTTTCAGATCCGCCCTCAGCACCTTGTTGATACGCTGTGCTCCAAGGGAGCCCCCTATCATCATAAGAACAGGCTTGCCGTCTCCAAAGCCCAGCAGCTCGAGTCCCCTGTCGCGGCTTCCCTTCAAGAGCTCCTCTCTGATAGGCGAACCGGTCAGCACAGCCTTGTTCTTCGGCAGCATTGCGGCAGTCTCGGGGAAGTTGCAGCAGATCTTTTTTACAAAGGGAGCTGCAAGACGATTGGCAAGCCCCGGTGTCATATCTGATTCATGGGAAATGACCGGAACCCTGCAGACCCATGCCGCAGCGGTCACAGGAACCGCAACAAAGCCTCCCTTGGAAAATACAATATCAGGCCTATAGCTTCTGATGATGCCGACTGCATCAAAAAAGCCCTTTATCACTCTGAATGGATCTGTAAAGTTTTTGAGATCAAAATATCTGCGCAGCTTGCCTGTAGAGATGCCTCTGTAGGAGATTCCGGCGGCGCCGGCCAGCTCCGCCTCCATTCCGTTTTTTCCGCCTATATATAAAATATCAAAATCCCGCTTTTTCAGCTCCGGAAGCAAGGCAAGATTCGGTGTCACATGTCCCGCGGTACCCCCTCCGGTAAGTACTATTTTTTTCATCATTTCTGACTCCTGTTATTGTCCGGTCTGTCACTGTTTTTCACTCTGTCACTGCTTTTCGCTCTGTCACTGCTTTTCACTCTGTCACCACTTTTCGCTCTGTCATTGCTTTTCGCTCTGTCACTTTTTCTGCCGGACAGAAAGCCTCCGCTTCGCGGCATAGTGTATATTATCGATAGCATTATCAGCCCAAAGCCGGCCGCCACCTGTATCAGTGTTCCGATAAGCACCGAATGCCTGATTAGCCCTGCATCCGGCGATGCCTTAAGGAGCAAAAACAGTTCATTGAGCAGTTGGGTCCTTCCGGTCATTCTCAGTACCGAAGAAAAAACCGTAAACAGCGGATCCACAGTCAGAAGATAGACTGCTCCGTTGCCTCCATCCCGGGAAAAAGCCGCCGCTGCGGCGGCTATCAGCAGAGGTCCCGCCACTATGCAGGCCGCTCCCGCATATGCCGCTGTAATGCTTCTGACAGAGGAACTTCCTATGCTTCCCGCCAGCATTCCGAGACTCAGTATCTCGAATACTCCTGCCATGAACAGAAGGCTCAGAAAGACAGCGCTCTGTATCCTCACTCCTCCGAACATCAACGGAACGAGTATGGCCGGAAGTCCCGATGCTATGATCGTGCCCATGCTTATCAATGCGGATACCAGCTTTTCGATGATTATATCTGCCGCACTCAGCCTTGTGGTCAGCAGCAGATCGAAGGTTCCTCTCTCTCTTTCGCCGGATATGCTTCCCGCTGTCATGATAGGTGCGCAGAACAGCATCAGTATATAGTCAAACATTACGATAATTATAAATATATCAAGAAATGCCGCGTAATTCAGGGAATAGGACGTCTTCGCGGAAAGTATCTCTCCGAAGGACATTGCCAGTGCCGCAGCAAACAGAACGGCATTGATCACAGTCATTCCGACAGGCAGAGACATACCTCTGCTCTTTATCTCAATATCTCTCTTTATTATCGGTCCCAGCCGCATCATAACTCAGTACCGTATGCTCCTCTCCATGTCCCGTCAGCTGCATAAAGATAGATTCCAGCGATCCCTTCTCTCTCGAAAAGCTCCTCACCGGAAGCCCTGCCTCCACAAGTCTCCTGAGAAGCTCCGCCTCGGCTTTTGAATTGCCGGAAAAATTAATCATTATATCATTTCCCTTGATAGCCATGGATCTTACCGAGCTGTCCTCCTTAAGGAATCTGATGGCCTGGGTCATCCTTCCCGCCATGGATATCACAATAGGGTTTTCTGCAGTCACCACCTTCATTACTTCCATCAGACGACCCGACATGACGATACTGCCCTGATCGATTATGGCGATATCTGTACACAGCTCGGAAATATCGCTCAGTATATGCGAGCTGATAATGATGGTCTTTCCCTTGTCCGACAGCTCTCCGAGTATCTGCTTGAATTCATACCGTGTTCTCGGATCCAGTCCTGAGGTGGGCTCGTCCATTATCAGTATCGGAGGATCATTTATCAGCGCTCTTGCCAGGGACAGCTTCTGCTTCATACCCTTTGACAGAGCCTCCACATAATGGTCGGCCTTATCCTCGAGTCCGACATATTTCAACAGCCTTTCGGTCCTCTTATCCGCCTCCATGCCGTCAATACCGCAGCAGGCGGCAAAGAACTGCATATATTCCCTGAGCCTGATATTGTTGTATATTCCGAAGGAATCCGGAACATAGCCTATCATGCTCTTGTAGGCGGCGGGATCATCCGCCACACCCATGCCTCTGATCGTTACCGATCCCTCATCAGGATAGATAATGCCGGTCATTATCCTGATGGCGGTGGTCTTTCCTGCTCCGTTAGGACCCACGAAGCCGTACAGAGCTCCCTCCGAGATACTCAGACTGAGATCGTCCAACGCACAGAAATGCCCGTAGTATTTTGTTATATTGGACAGCTTCAGCATCCGGTATCTCCTTTTCTTCTGCAATGAGTCCCGACGGTCATTTCTTTTTTGTGCCCGTAATATTAGGCACCGGCAGGAACATATAGTTCTGCCCCGAGGGCGCATCATCCGACAGGTATCTTACCATCATGGTATTGTCCGGAGACAGATAAGGCTTTATCTCAGACAGCTCAAAGGATCTCCTGTCCGCTATATAGTCATATACTCCGGTCCGGTAATTATACAGCGAGATCTGGCCTGAAAACGCTCTGAGGTCCTCCCCTTCAAATTCCGGAGCCAGCTCCGTAAAATAAAGAGAATTGATCACCGCCTCGCTGCCGAAACGGTATTCCAGTACCGCCGAGCCTCTGGATGTGTTTGAGACTGCGTCATAATCTCCGGATAGAACCTTCGGTGATGATCCGAGACCATTTCTCCATATTCTGCCGTCGTTTTCAAAATCCGTTTCGATATCAAATACATCAAGTATCACTCCGCTTTTATCCGCATGGATATCGGCTGCCGCCTCCGACAGGTAAGCCTTGTCGCTGCCAAAGCCTATTACCCTTATGCCTCCGAAATAGGACTCTAAAGCATCCTCCATGTACCAGCTCAGCAGTCTGCTGTTCTTTAGAGCTCCGATATATTCCGCAGAGCCCTCGTCCTTTTCGTCAATTCCCGCAATATAACGGGACGATGTATCCGGAACCGCAGTCGGCGCCGTCAGCATTTCCTCATTCTCTATCGTTATGGAAGAATGTGCCGGAATATCCCCTGTCTTCAGTATCCTTCCGTATACGAGCACAGCCGTATTGCACAGCTCATGATCGGAATCGTTGTAAATGGTTCCGCTCAGCCTCTCATTAAAGAACTCCAGCTCTGCCCTCAATGATTCTTCGGCTGCCTGACCGCCTCGCCTCGAATACTCCAGCCTGGTTCCCGCAAAGGCTCCGAGTCCGAGGGCCGATATACTGCCTCCTCCGTTGACCGGATCAGAAAAAAACTCGACAGCCGTTCCTGTTTCCGCTCCGTCCTCTATTCCTTCTCCGCCTCCGACTACGGGATAAAAATCATATCCTTCGGGTATGGACAGCTCGTAGGCATCTGCCGCAGAGGAGAACATGTGCATAAAGCCATATTCAGAGGCATCCGTTCCGCCTCTTTCTCTCACTGCCGCATATTCGAGTCTGAGACCGTTATTCCTGTATCCCGAGCCGATGATCCATATCACAAAGGCTCCCGCAAAGGCAGATATAAACACGAAGGCATGGTAGTATATCTCCAGTCCTCTGTTGCGAAGCCAGATATACAGAATACCCCCGATAAAGATCAGATACAGCGCTGCAGCCGCGGTATAGACTGCTATATTGGGAAGCTCGGCGGTATCCGCGATTCCGATAAAGCCCTCAGTTTTCTTATATATGTCCGTGCCGCTGCCCGCGGAATTCATCAGCTTTTCTATTTTTGACGGTCCTAACAGCAGTGTTAGAAGCTCCTCCGTATATCCCATCTGCTGATCGCAGAAATCGCTGATATCACACAGATCATATGCTGTGATTCCTATCATGCCGCCGCCATAGGAGGCAGATGTCAGTATCGAAAGATCCTCAAACTGCATCAGCTGTACTCCCTCTGGAACACCTACCTCACAGACATTCAGTCTGAGCTTTGCTCCGTCCGGTCCTGTCTTGGAATACTGCATTCCCATATCCACTTCTTCACTGCGTGATCTTCCTATTTCCAGCTCTGGAAGAGCTCCCTCCAATATCCTTGCAGTATCCGGATTCCCTCCTGTTCCGACCAGAATGGTACCGCCCTTCCTGACCCATTCCACTATCGCGTTTTTCTGTTTTTCCGTCAGACTGCCGATATCAAAGCCGGATACAGCTATTATATCCAGCTGTTCCAGCTCCGGGCTGTTTTCCGGGATCATTGCCGGATCCAGGTCTATGGTTCTCACCCTGAGATGAGTCTGTGCAATGCTCACACCGTTAAAGTAGCCGAGGCTCCCGGGCTCCTCCGACAGGATACCCATGAAGATCTCGGAGGCATTTCCGTTAATGTCTATACCGATCCTTTTTTCGCTGACAATGCTGCCGTCACTTCCGTACAGCACCATCCGCAGTATGTGGCTTCCCTCCGGCACGGAAACTACTCCCTCCAGCCAAAGCTCCTCCCCGGCCTTGACCTCTGCATCAAAGACAAACCGGTTGACCGCCGGTTCAAAGGAATCAATGCCGTTTTCCAGATATCCGGGCGCCTCGATCACGAGCTTTCCGTCAATATCTGTCTTCTCATAGTTGCCGACTGTAATACTTACCGGAAGCTTATGTCCGCTCTTGGCGATGTTTTTATAGCCGTATGTCATACCCAGCTTTATGCCGGTCTTTTCTTCGGCTTCACCGAATAATACCTGCTCTGACTCACTGTATTCCCAGGCTTCAATGCTGCCCGGATCCTTCTGCTGTCCATAGGATATCGGAGCCGCAGCATCCTCGATGAGCCGCCGGTCTTCTCCCTGATCCTGTGAGGCTTCGGCAGGCTGCGCATGACACACGGCTGCTGTTCCGGTGGAAAGCAGCAGCACCGCACACAACAGGACAAATATCTTTTTTTTAAATACGCTTGATGTTTTCACTGTTTTTTTCAAAATGTATCCTGAGCCGCACTGTAAATACCGTTCCGTTCAGGTCCGACTTTGCTGTGATGCTTCCGCCGTGCATGCCCACTATATCCTTTACGATAGCAAGACCGAGTCCGGTTCCTCCGGTCTGTGTGGATCTTGCCTTATCGGCTCTGTAAAACTTGTTGAAGATCAGAGGCAGATCCTTTTCGTCGATGGTAAATCCGTAATTTATTACCTTTACCTCGACCACGTCCTCCTGCAGCTCGGCATTTACTCTGACAATGACTCTTTTTCCGTCGGCTCCGTATTTGATGGCATTGCTGATCAGATTATCGAACAGTCTGGCTATCAGACCGCCGTCTGCAGTTATCTCCAGAGAAGGAATATTTGTCTTGAGCTCATAGCTGAGACCCTTTTCGGCAAAGCTCGGATATGCTTCCTCCAGCAGCTGCTCCAGCAGCTTTACGATATCCACATAGCCGATCTTCATCGTCATCTTCCCGTAGCTGAGCTTGGTAAAATCAAACAGATCGCTGATCAGCTGTTCAAGCCGCTTCGCCTTGTTAAATGCTATGCTCAGGTATTTTTGCTTCTGCTCGGCACTGAGCCTTTCTCCCGCATTTCCTGAAAGAAGCTCCAGATACCCTATTATTGACGTCAGCGGAGTTCTCAGATCATGGGCGATATTTGTGATGAGATCGGATTTGGATTTTTCCGCCATGCGTTCGTTTTCCAGCAGCGCCTTCATATCCTCACCGAGCTCGTTAAGGTTCTCCGCCATCTGGGAAAACTCGTCATTTCCCCTTATTTCCAGCTTTTTTTCAAAATTGCCCTCGGAAAGCTCCTTCATGGTCTCGGACATCTCGCTGATGTAATCTATAGACCTGCGCTGCAGCAGCCAGAAAATAAACGCAAACAGCAGAACCGTGCTGAATACAAACATCAGCGCGGATATCTCCGAAAAATCCATGTCATCTCCAAATACAGAGATAAGCCTGCCGATATTAAATATTAGCAGGCTTTCGATAAGGCATGTTATAAACGCGGCAGCGATCAGATTGATGATGAACCGTGTTCTGTATGTCTTTGCAATATCATTATTTTTCAATCTTGTATCCGACTCCCCAGACTGTGGAAATGATCTTATCCTGTCTCTGATCCTCCTTCATCTTGCCGCGAAGGCGTCTGATATGAACCATGACAGTATTGTTGGCCTCATATACCTTTTCGTTCCAGACCTTCTCAAAAATCTCATCGGTCGAGAATACCTTGCCCGGATTGGAGGACAGCAGATACAGAATATCAAACTCGATAGGAGTAAGTCTTATCTCCTCTCCGTCGATAGTCACCTTATGATTGTCCTTGTTGACCGTAAGACCTCTGATATGTATCTCGTTTATATCCGTGACCGCGGCCTGATTGTTAGGGTTCAGCTGTGTATAGCGCCTCAGCTGGGACTTGACTCTGGCAGTAAGCTCCAGCGGGTTGAAAGGCTTTGTAACATAATCATCGGCGCCTGGTCCGAGCCCCATGATCTTGTCCAGATCGGCAGACTTGGCAGAAAGCATGATAATAGGAACATTTGAGGTCTCCCTGATCTTTCTGCACATCTGTATTCCGTCCATTCCCGGCATCATGATATCCAGCAGAACAAGATGTATCTCTTCATCCTCCAGTATCTTCAGTCCGTCTTCGGCACTTGATGCCTTCTTTACGTTATATCCATCCGAAACGAGGTATATTTCCACAAGATCCGCTATTTCGTTTTCGTCATCAACTACTAAAATATTGATCTCCGGCATAATGTATCTCCTGTTCTCCTTTGAGCCTCCCCGGCATCTGCCGGGGACAGTTATATATGTCGCAGCTATGTATATAATGATAGCATATCACGAAGGCATTAGCTTTTCTTTTCTATGAATATTTGATTAAGGTTGCGGCGTCCTGTTGACCTCCATGATCAGACGGCGGATATACTCTCCCGGCTCCTTTCTGAATTCCTCCGGTATCTCCTCCATACTGATTGGATCACAGAACCTGATCCTGACGGTTTCCGCAGTAATAAAGGGCTTATGAACCTCAAATATTTTCTCCGTATCCTTGATGGCCACCGGAACTATCCTGCAGCCCGACTTCTGGGCTATCTTCAGGCTTCCCTCCTTGAACCTCATCGGAATATCGCAGTCATCATTTTTATTTCTCGTTCCCTCCGGAAAGATGAAGACGCTTTTCCCCGCCTTAATATTTCCGATCGCTTCCTTGATCGTCTTCAGACCCTCTCTTGCGTTTTCCCTGTCCAGGAAAAGGCCGTCGATAAGCTCTATCCAGCAGCCCATTACCGGGATGCTCCTGAGAGATTTTTTGGCTATAAAGCCTGTGGGACACTTAAACCGGGAATAAGCTACCAGAACATCATAATCCGATCTGTGATTTCCGACATACAATACCGCAGGCTCTCCGGGACCGGGGATATTTTCCTGTCCGGAAACTATGACCTTCGTTCCGGAAACAAAGAGCTCGACCTTTAAAAAGCACTTTATTATCCTGAAGGAGACCCGGCTCACCAGCTCCGGTTTTTTCTTTCTCAGAAGCCAGAGAACGGCCATGACCGGAAAAAACGTAATGAAAAATATTAAAAACAGCAATGCCACAAGAAGCATTCTAATCATAATTCGGTTCTCCTGCGTTCAAGATCACGCCTGGTGCAATAATTCTGAATAAAGATATCTCACAGCACATCTGCGAAATGCGGTCTGAGCTTTGTAAACACCTTTAGTCCAACATAGAAGATCAACGCCGAAACGCCCCAGAAATACAGAGTGTTGAGGGGTCTCTCCCAGAAGAAATTCCCCGTCAGCATAGAGTCCCTGTAGCCGGCAGCAATATAATAAAATGGATTAAGCTTGAACAGAGGAGCCATCCACGGATGCGAATCCGTAAACATCCCTTCCCAGTACATTATAGGCGCAAGCCACATTCCGAACTGCAGGCAAATACCGACTATCTGCTGCATATCCTTAAAAAACGCATATACAGAGGATGTGAAAAAGCCTATTCCGAGAGACAGAACCAGCGCTGCAAAGCTGTAATACAGAACCTGAAGCCATGTTATCATCGGCATTCTGCCTCCGATCACGAACACCAGAAACATGATCGCCAGAAAGCAGGCATGCACCAGAAAACAGGAGCACACCTTTATCACAGGCAGCAGTTCAACAGGAAAGACCAGCTTTTTAACGAGGTAGTTATACTCATTGAGGCAGTTTGTGATCCCGGACAGTGATTCGTTGAAAAAGAACCACGGCACAAGTCCCGGTATCAGCCATATCACATACGGCACTCCGGGAACAGGCGGAACCGACTTCATTCCCAGCTGAAAGATGAAAAAGAACACCAGTACGGTGACCACAGGCTGAATAAACATCCATATGACACCGAAGTATGATCCGGCAAAGCGCTTTTTAAAATCGGCACCCGCCAGCTGCACTATCATCCTTCTCTTTTCCAGTATTTTTTTTATTAATGAAATGATCAGATGCATGTCAATCGAACCTGAATGTCTCGCTGAGTCCGCCCCACTTTTTATCCTTCTCGGATAATATAAGCTCCATTCCCTCCTCCACAGGCCACTCGATGCCGATCTCACTGTCGTTATAGATCAGACCGCCCTCGTCGCCCGGATGATAGAAATCAGTCACCTTATATGCAAATTCCGCCACCTCGCTCAGCACCAGAAAGCCGTGGGCAAAGCCCTCGGAAATATAAAACTGCTTCTTATTGTCCTCGGAAAGCTCAATGCCGTACCACATTCCATAGGTGTCCGAGCCTGCCCGCAGATCCACCGCAACGTCAAATACCCGTCCCTTAAGTACCCTGACGAGCTTGCCCTGAGGATACTCCTTCTGATAGTGCAGTCCTCTGAGAACACCCTTTACCGAGCAGGACTGGTTATCCTGAACGAATACCATATCCAATCCCGCCTCTTCAAAATCTCTTTTATTATAGGTCTCGACAAAATACCCTCTTTCGTCTTTGTGGACCGTTGGCTCGATAACATACAGTCCCTTTATGACCTTTCCGTTCTTTTCGCATTTTTCGACTTTTATCTGTCCCATATCAACCTCCGAAGCTGAATGATCAGCGTAATTTTCTTTTTTCTAAAAACCGCCAGGCAGCCGGAAATTTCCGCTTGCAGTCCGGCCGCATCATAGTCCGGATCATAGTCCGGATCATTAAACCAGAAACCGGGGCAGGGTCTGTTCCCGATCCGGGAGCTACAGCCGCATACAGACGGTGGAGTATACTCTGAGCAGTACGAATGCATCCAACAGGATGAAGGAAGCCAGCACCTCACGGTGGTATTTTCGTACCGGCACCAGCCAGTCCCCCGACACCGCAGCCAAAGGCAGCGGAAGCACCGGCAGCAGGTATCTGCCCTGAACGCCCTCTATATAGTGTGACGATCTCGGGGTGTACGCCAGCAGCATAGATCCCATCAGAGCTCCCAGCACCATCAGAAATACCGTACAGCATACAAGCTTTTCCCTGCCATTCAGCCGGATATCGCACCCTGCCGCAATGACCGCAAGTCCCGCAGCCATGATTCCGATAACAGGATACGGAACATTCAGCACCGGATCCTGATTGCCGAGATACAGACCGAACATAGTGGAAAACCAGTTTCCGGTCCTCGTCATGAAGGTATCATAAAATATCCTGACTGTTTCCGCCGGTCTGTGGATAAGATATGACAAGGTGTAGCCCTCCGGCTCCTCAGCCCATGTTATGATCCGCTCCTCTGCCTCTGCATAATCGCTCAGTGTGACGCTGTTAACAAGATACATGGATATTCCGAGCAGCAAAATGCACATCACCGCTGCCCAGAAGAAGCTCCTGCGGTTTTTCGCAGGCACAAGCAGCAGCAGAAAGATAAGCAGGGAATAAACGATCTTGCATGGTCCCAGCAATGCAAGGACCACCGGCAATGCGAAAAATGCCGTTTTCGCACCGGAGCTTTCCCTGATATGCAGCACCAGTGCGATAAACAGAAAGCTCATCCCGATCACATAGGCGTCATAGGACATTGAGGAGGCGAGATGTACTGTCATAGGCAGAAGTCCCACAGCGCAGAGGAGCTCTCCCCCTTTTTTTATCAGACTGACCGAAAAGGCAGTGACAGCTGTAAAAAACAACAGATTGAACAGCTTTCCCAGAGTGATCAGTCCCAGCGGACCGAGTCCTGCCAGTCTCGCGGCGGTGATGCCTATGGCCTGCGGCAGATATGCCGCAGGAACAGTATTGACAGTCCATTGACATGACAGGGCTGTTTTTTCGGCTCCGGCATTTTTATTGCCTGTGCCCTGCTCATAGACACGGTAAACCTCCTCGTCCAGCCTCTGCCCGAAGATATTGAGGGTCGTATCGACATTTTCCTCTCCGGCGTCCAGTGCCGCTCTTATCTCGTCCAGCCTTCCCTCGGTATCCTCAAGATACATATCCTGTTCCCTGACATATACCCTGCCGTACTCGTCTTCCGCCTCCTTCAGCATCAAAATATTTGACAGCCTGTAAGCGCTGATATAATGACTGACCTCGTCCGGAGCCGAAAGCCCTCTGAAAACAAATATTCCCGCCGTGCCCAGAAGCAGCATTGCGGCAGCATATGCGGCAGCAAGCCCTGCCCTCTTCTTTATGAACAAAAGCAGCAGCCCGCAGGAGCAAATCAGAAACACACCCAGAATAATATAGTCTCTGATCAGGAAGCTGTCCCCCGAGCCTGCAGCTCCGGCATAAACATCCGTCATGTGCCAGAGGTATAACACGACAAGAAGCAGCATCCCTATGATCAGAAATGCCGCTTTTTTTGTATCGGCTGCCCCCGGCTGATTTTCAATTGTCTTATCTTTCTTCGCCATGATCCTCTCTTCCCGCAGCAGCTGCGACTCCTGTAAACAGAAGGTTCAGCGGCAGAACGATAGGAACACTGATATTCACAAACGACTGTACATTATAAGCCAGAACCGCAAAGGCTGCTGCCGCGGCAGCGATCCTTCTGTCTGCCCCGGACCTGAAGGCTCTGACACAGGCCATGGCTATCATGCCGTAGTAGCATAAAAATCCGGCTATTCCTGTCTCAAACAGCCTCTGAAGCAGCTCGTTATGTACAGAATCGAAATTGTACGTAAAGTCTCTGGTATTCTTATTCAGATCATGGATAAGCACATGCACCGAGAAGGTCTCCGGTCCCGATCCTATAAGCTTTTTAAACGGACTGAAATCCGAATAATACTTTATGGCAAGGCCCCATGCACGGCCGCGGTTAGTTCCCCACGAATCGTCAAAGACAAGCAAGGAGCTTAAGGCTCCGTATCTCCCGGCATGACCGCCTGCATTCGCATCATAGAACAAAAATACCAGTGCACAAAAGGCACCCAGTCCCAATATGCCCCATATTATCCTCAGCCTCTTTGACAGACGTCTGTCCGCTGTTGTCAGTCCGAATTCATCTGTCTCTGTACCGGCACCGCTTTTCTTAAGATACATCGCCCCCGCTGCAGCAGCCGCCAGGGTCATGACCGCCAGCGGTCCGGAAAGCTTAAAGCCTATCGTGACCAGCTCCCCCCAGTAATCCCTGTCCGGAGCGAAGGCCGGCAGCCATCTTATTATCGAAGCGACTATTACCATCGATCCGGCATAGGCCGTCAGAACAGCCAGATACCTGAGTATCCCTTTTCTGCTTCTGAATGCAAAGAAAGGAAGAAAGCAGACCAGAAACAGAGAGGAGAACAGGGCATTTGCCGTTCTTCCGCATTCCAGTCCCATAAACATTACCAGAGTGCATATGTAATAATATACAGAATGCAGTCCCGAGCTTTTCTCTCCGTTCCCGGAACCGATCAGCATGACAGAAGCGGCAGCAAGATACATTGCCTCAATGGCAGTCAGAACATTGATATTGCCTATGGTAGAGGAAAACAGAGTTTCGTATCCTATGCCGATAGGACTGAGACCGAAGAAATCCAGTACGCTCCAGCCGCATACTATCAGTCCGCCCGCCAGAAATATATCGATATGCCACGGCTTCTGAACATAAAATCTCGATACCAGAAGGTATGTGACAATGTACCAGAACCAGAGGAAGCCCCCCTGAAATCTGCCTGTAGTCCCCCAGAACGCCTCATACAGCCATTCCGATGAAAGTGTAGAAACGATCGTGATCACAAGGAATCCGAGAGCAAGCCGGTCGGACACACAAAGGCTCTTTACAAGATGTGACGGCTTCAGAGAGTTCAACAGCTCTCTTGCACAGCTTCTGCTTCTTACCCCGTACCACAGCACAGCCAGAACGCACAGCACAAAGCAGGCAATGGTGGAATAGAGGTAGAAATACATCTTTGCCTGATGAATGAAATAATATCCGTTCGGCATAAACAGCGGGAACGCCACCATCATGACAAGAACATAGATATTTACGATTTTATTTAAAGTATTCTTCATTTAGTCTGTGAATTAAGATCAGTCTGTATATACGGCTGATCCATAAATACGATCAGTCTGTGGATACAATATTTCCGTTTACGTCATATACGATGTTCTCCTGAAGTATCTCATATTCCTTCAGCCATTCCTCGACATACTTCTCATAATCAGGATCCAGCTCAGACTTCTCTCCTGCCGGAACACTAAGTGTGTAGATAGTGTCTCCGCTGCTGTCATTCTTAACAGTCATGTTCACAGCGTAATTATCGTAAAGCCCTCCGAAGGAGGTCTCCGAGCTGATCTCATAACCCGGATACTGAACAGCAGCCGCATCATTTATCTGTCTGAGCAGGGCGGAAGCGAAATTCCTGCAATCCTCTTCATTTGTTCCATCCACCGCATTCACCTTGATATCCAGCGTCCTGTTTTCGTTGCTTCCCTCGATATCCACATCAGAGATAAAGATAAACGGAGCACCGCCCTCAATGGATGCCATGGCATCAAAGGCGTCATTCTGTATCTGAACAAAATCCAGTTCTCCTTCCTTGCCCGACTCAAAATCCGGGTTGACCATGACATTTGCATCTTTTCTATCAGGCACGCAGGCGGTAAGCAGACAGCCGGCAAGCACTGCGCCAAGTAATAAAACAATTTTTCTTTTCATCTATTTCCACTCCTTCGTTATTTGCATTGATCCTGTTCTGTTGTTCCGAACAGCAGAAATATTTCCTGCCGCCGTTATACAGGGCAGCGGTCTTAAATGCTGCTTCCGTTATCCTGTACCGCAGACTATATGCCGCTGTCGTTATCGGGCAAACATATTCAGATCATTGTATCATATAAAAAAGCTGTTTTCCATATTTGCCGAAAAAAACGGCACGGCCGGATCAGCTGCCGGCTATGCCGTTTTTTATTTCAGTATTCCTGACGGAGCATCCAGTGATGAATGCCGTACAGGTCCGGGTGTATCCTGAAGTATCACTCTTCAAAATGCCCTGGACCGGCTTCCCGGGTTATCTGTACTGCTCAAGGAATTCTCTGAAAAGATCGTAGACATCATCATTCTCTGCCGTGTTGTTCTCTCCGTTTTCTCCATCAGAGTTTTGTCCTGCAGAGTTCTCGCTGCCTTCCTCTGCTCCTTCCTTTCCCGGGTCGGCCTGTGAGCCTTCCTCTCCGGTTACCGGAGATATCTGCCTGTCATTCTTAGCTCCGAGAACGACAGTGATTACCTTTTCGGAATATGTTCCGTCTTCCAGTCTCTGGACAGTTACATCGACACTTGTGCCCTTTTCATAATACTTCACAAGATTAGAAAGATCTTCTGCACTGTTGACTGCCTGATTATCGAATTTTGTGATGATATCATTCTTTCTGAGACCTGCCTCCCTTGCCGGTGAAGCCTGAACGTCTTTCGGATCATATCCCTCGATCTCCTCATCGGAAAAGCCTCTGATAATGACACCTGCAGGAATTCCGAGCGCTGCTGCATTATCCGCCGATACAGTATTCATGTAAATGCCGAGTCTTCCCTGATCCTTTTCATCTATTGCTTTTCTTGTCTTTGCGGCAGAAAGACCGTCAATAACTTCCTTTGCCTTGTAGATAGGAATACTGTAGCCCATTCCCTCAACAGAGGTCTGTGCCAGCTTGGCGACATTGATTCCGATGACCTCTCCGTTCATATTGATGAGTGCTCCTCCGGAATTTCCCGGATTGATCGCAGCATCCACCTGAATAAGATTTGAATAAACTCCGTTCTCTGCCTTAAGTTCTCTGTCCAGAGCCGAAATATATCCTACTGTCACAGTCTGCCCGTAGCCCAGCGCATTTCCTATGGCAATAACGCCCTGTCCGACCTTTAGATCCTCGGTATCGTGAAGCTTAGCCACCTTGATCTTTCCCATGGTCTCATCTGAAATGTCTTCGATCGGAACCGCAATTACCGCCAGATCAATGCTGCTGTCCGCACCCTTGATGTTTGCGTCCACTGTTGTACCGTCTATGAAGGTGACAGAAAGCTCCTTTGAATCCTCAATAACATGATTGTTGGTAACAATAAGAAGCTCATCCTCCGTCTTGTCCAGTATAACACCGGAGCCGGATGCCGGAACCTCGTATTCCTGTGTTCTGGCATTTCCGTACATATAGTCAAAAATACTGCTGTATCCCTGCTGCTTGATGACCATCGTATTTGTGATGCTGACCACCTGAGGCATAGCCTCCTCAACTATGTCTGATACATCCAGTATCTCCGCATTCGAAAGATCGGATTTTTCCTCTCTTACGGCTTCTTCCTTTCCTGACCCGCTTTCCCTTCCGGTATCGATCACTGCCGCTTCAGACTGCTGTTCGGTACTTTCGGTCTCGGTGATCGCTTCAAGGCTGGCATCTAAACCTGCCACATGAGTGATCCCTACTATTGTTCCTCCGGCAATCCCCCCGAACAAAAGAGCCGCCGCTATAACTGCCAAAGCTTTTTTCATTATTAGCCTCCTGTATGATTAATATGCTGTATGCCTGATACATTTTGTATTTATACACTGTATGCCTGATGCATTTTGTATTTTACACTGTATGCCTGATACGTTATTTGCCTGATAATAAAAGCACTGCTTCTTCTAATTAATAGTGTGAGAAAAATGTGTTCTTCACTGTTATCTTATAAATCCATATTCTATAGATAATTATGAAGAATTTGTGTCTTTTTTCTCATGTATCATATATTTAATAAAGTTTTTATTATTTTGCTCCGGTGCAGGCAGTATTTCAGATCTCTGACGATTCATCAATAGCTTTTTCAATGTGATTTTTATCCCGGTGCAGGCAGCTTTTCAGATCTCTGACGTAAAACAGCAGCTTTTTCTAACGAAAAAGACTGCGGTCCGGAATTCGCTGTCCCGGCACGCAGCCTGAAATCACCAGTCCTGCTCGAAAGATCTCCTCGAAGGTCTTTCTGCAGCAGGAAGTATAAAACTGATTTGATCCTCTCGGATGGCTGTTCAGCCAGTCATTTTTATATGGCTGTTCAGCCCGGTCTGTTCTGTATAGCTGCTCAGCCGGTCGTTCTATGCAGCTGCTCATCCCGGTCCGTCCTGTATGACCGTTCCTCCCGCAGTGCTGAATGAGGAGCCCGGAGTATCTGATGCGGTTCCCGGGCTGTTCTGCAGAGTTCCCGAAGCCGGACTTCCCGGAGATACAGCTGTTCCGGAGGATGTACTGCTGCCGGATGCTGTTCCCGGTGATACTGCAGTCATTCCTGAAGATGAGCTGCCGGAGACCGTTCCTCCCGGAGTGGTCGAAATACCCGAACTGCCCGATGCGCCTGAAGGTCCCGCCGAATTATTTACGTTTCCGAGTGAGGTCGGACCGTCCTCAGAAATTACCGGACCGTCTATAGCTCCGGATGGACCTGCTGTCTGGGAATTGCTTCCTCCCGAGGTCTGTGAGCCTGTCTCTCCCGGTGCATAAGGTTTATTCAGCCCCGTATTCTGGTTGGAAGAAGGTCTTGCAGGCTTTGTTCCTGTGGAAGCTCCGGTTCCTCCCGGTCCGTCTGTATTCTCTTCCTCCTCATCACCTTCCGATTCTCTCAGATGATCCAGCGATGAAGGCTCTCCTGGAATGCCGCCCTCCTCCGAAAGCTCTGTAGGTCTTACAGACTCTCTGATAATATTTCCGTCGGCATCCGTTGGATATATAACATCTCCGTTTTCATCTGTCGGAATGATATAATTTCCGTCCTCATCGGTAGGATAGATATAATTTCCATCCTCATCCACTCCGAGTGTCGTCTCGATATCATCACCGGAGTCTTCACCCTCCGGACTGTCTGTTATTACAGCTGTTTCCTTCGGTCTCTGAATAACTCCTCCGTCAGTCGCAACCGACTCAATTATCCTGCCCTCTTTATAGAGGTTGGAATCGGATTTGATCTTTTCACTGATGCTGATGACCGCATCCGAAGGCTGATAATTCGCATCTCCGAAAAGGAATTCATGGAGCTTGATAACATTTGATTCAAGGGTCGTAGGTATAACGCAGTCGCCCTTCTTACCGATATTGGCGTCGCCTCGGGACCACGGAAATCCTCCCGTATCGGCAATATTGTACTGGGCTATATTCTGTGCCAGCTCGATCACATCATTGAACTCAATATTCGTTGCTACCTGCGGGAAGCAGACAACCATAATGTTGTTCAGCACCGAGAAGCCTGCAGTCTTGGCCTTCTTAAAGCATGCCTTGATAATGTTTCTCTGTCTTTCGGTACGCGCAAAGTCATTATCCATATATCTGAGTCTGCCGTAGGCAACCGCCTGCACTCCGTCAAGATGCTGTGATCCGGTACTCGTCAGCTGATAGGATCCGATCTTGGTCGCCTTTACCGTCTCGGTTATATAAGCATTGATATAATACAGCTCCGCCTTGGAGATCGGAATATCATCCACTCCCCCGAGAATGTTTATTCCGTCTGCCACAGCCTTCCAGTTGAATGCAACGTAATGCTGGATGTTCAGATCCAGATTCTTGTTAAGAGCGGCTATAGCCTGCTCCGGTCCGCCTATGGCATAGGCCTGATTGATCTTGTTATAAGAATTCTTTTCTGAAATATTCAGGTATGTATCACGGAATACCGATACCAGCTTGATATCCCCAGTATCCTTATTGATACTGGCGATCATGATAACATCTGAATTCAGTCCGCGCTCCACGACATTTGAGCTTCTGCTGTCCACTCCGAATACCGCAATGTTCCAGTAGCCCTCCATCTCCTTTTTCTTTTCGAGAGAGATGTTATTGTTTTCGATCGCCTCCTGTCGTATATCCGGACGCGAGATAAGGTTCCAGCTGCGCAGAAAATATCCGTATGCAAATATAAAAGCCAATGTAACAAGCTCCACTACAGTACAGATAATGATGCGCCTGATCTTGCTCTTCTTCTTTTTTTCCTTCTCGGTTTTGAGCTTTCTGCGGTCTACGCTGGAATCGATGGTATTCAGAACCCTCGGACTGCTTTTCCTGCGTTCTGAAGTCCTGTCCTCCAGGCTCCGTCCTGCAATCGTTTCCCGGTCCTGTCCGGCTGCCGTTTCCCGGCTCTGTCCCTTTTCACTCCCTGCATCTGCGCTGCTTTCAAACCCGGTACCGCTGCTGCCGCCCTGAACACGGTCATTTCCCGCTCCGCTGTCGGTTCGGGCATGTTCTTGCCGGAAGCCTCCGTTTACCGTGCCCGCGGCGTTGACCGTTCCTTCGCTTTTGCGGTCTCCGATCAGCGCCGTCTCAAATATCCTGTCCTCCATATCGAGGTCTTCAAAGATATCATCGGTATTATTGTTGTCTGTGAGACCTTCATCAATGCTCAGGCTCTCAAAAATATCGTCATCAGTATGCATTTTTGAATCCTTTAAATACTGTCTGGAATAAGATCTTAAAATCCAGTCCTATTGTCCAGTTCTCAATGTAATACAGGTCAAATTCGATTCGCCTGCGTATCGATGTATCGCCTCTGAGACCATTCACCTGAGCCCATCCGGTAATTCCCGGACGGACCTGATGCTTGATCATATAACGAGGTATCTCCTCTTTGAATTTCTCCACGAACTGCGGTCTCTCCGGTCTCGGACCCACAAGACTCATATCTCCCTTCAGAACGTTTATAAACTGAGGCATTTCGTCAATATTGAACCTTCTGATAAATCTGCCTACAGGAGTAACTCTCGGATCTCCCTTGGTGGTCCATTTTGTCGCTTCCTCCTCCGGCGTCTGAAGATACATGGATCTGAACTTGTACATTTTGAAAGGCTTATTGTGAAGTCCGACTCGTTCCTGCGAGAAGATAACAGGTCCTTCGCTTGTCAGCTTCACCATAAGAGCCGCTGCAAGCATAATGGGACTGAACAGTATCAGAGCCGCGCAGGAACCGAAAATATCCATACAACGCTTGATAACGGCATTGAACGGATTTGTAAGGGGTACATGTCTGATATGAATAACAGGCAGTCCCTCCAGATCCTCGGTGTATGGCGTGGTAGGTATGATATTGTTGTAATCCGGCACAAACATTGTGTGAACGCCGGACTTCTCACAGATATTGACTATAGGCGTCAGATACATGTACTTTTCCAGAGGCAGTGTTACCACGATCTCGTCGAAATCATGCTGCTCCAGTACATTGCGCAGATCCGACAGCTCTCCCAGCACCTCTACTCCATCAGCAAAGCTGCCCTTTTCGAGAGAATCGGAAAGCATCCCCAGAATATGATATCCCCACTCGGGATTTTCTCTGTTCCTGTCTATAAATCCTTCTGCAGCGGCAGAATAGCCCACCAGAAGCATATGCTTCTGATTGAAGCCCTTGGATCTGATGCTGTAAAGGATGACGCGGAGGATATTCCTAAACAGAGTTTCAAGAATTATATTAATGGCGAAAAAAGCCACGATCATCCTTGTGGAAAAGTTCCTCAGGTAAGGACCTATTCCGGTCAGATTTCGACCGGCATAGAGGCAGAAGGTAATCGCCATCAGTCCCATGATATTGGCTTTGCATATATTTGCCAGCTCCCTGCGCCTCGACTGGATACGTTTCGGCATATACAGCCTGAAAATGCCGTACAGTAAAACATAAAGCGGTATGATCACATACAGCGCCCTGAAGTAGATTTCCGCGGAAAGTGCCCCCGGAGTGCCTTCAAGACCTACCTTCTCAATGATAACCAGATAAAAGGCTGCCGCATATGATACCGCTATTACGGCTGCATCCAAAAGAACATGCAGGATATTCAGTTTTGACTGATTATTCTTAATCATTAAAAATCATTATACAATAGCCGGGTCTGTTTTTTATTATATTTTTCTTAAATTTCTCAATGACAGCCCCGTCTTTGCATTCCGCGGCACATTACTGCAGACCTCGCCTCTGCTTTTCCCTGAGGACCGTCTGCAGCTGCTTTTCCACATCCAGCTCCAGCCTGTAGGGCTCTCCCGGCTTTTCCCTGGTCAGATCCCTGAGGGCAAAGTTAGACTTTCTCAGGGTCAGATTAGGGTTGTAGTACGGATCGCCGTGTTCAAGAATAGCTCCCCAGTAATGGGCAAATACCGCTATCTCTCCGTTGAAGCGCTGAACCTTTTCCGGAGTATCCTCCAGTCCTCTGGACTTTGACTCATAATGATAGAAGACGGAGTACGGGTCATATACCACCAGCTTTCCGAGAGCTCTTACCTTCATACACATATCGATGTCATTAAAAGCGACCGCCAGCTCCTCCCTGAAGCCGCCTGCAGCCTCAAAGACCTCTCTCCGCATCATCATGCAGGCTGCTGTCACAGCGCTGAGGTCCTGAACACACATCATTCTGTGCATATATGAGTTTTCCTTTTCATGCAGTCCGACAAAGGCCGCTCCCGCGATTCCTCCCAGACCCACAATCACTCCCGCATGCTGTATTGTATCATCGCCGTACTTGAGTCTCGCTCCCACTATACCGACATTATCTCTCAGACAGTAATTTACCATCTCGGTAATGGATTCCGGTGCCGTCATTTCCACATCATTATTCAGAAAGAGCAGCAGATCTCCGGATGCATGCTTTACTCCGAAGTTGTTGATGGCCGAATAGTTGAACTCCCTTTCCCATCTTACCACCCTTATCGGTACGCTCTGGTGCTGTTCGGAAACAAGCTCCAGCTGCTTATAGTACTCGAAGGTCTCCGGCTCCTCTGAATTGTTTTCCACTATGATAAATTCCAGATTCCTGTACTCGGATCTGTCTATACAGGAACGAATACATTTGTCCAGATCGGCCCTGTGATCCTTGTTGGGAATGATTATCGAAACAAGCGGCGGAGGTGTTGCACCCGGTTTTTCAAATACAGTATGATAATAGCCGTAAGTCACACCTCTTTCGACCTTTTTGAAAGGAATGTTCATCCTGCGGTAATGATCCTCGACAGCACGGCAGCCTGCCTCAAAGGCATAAAGCTTTGCTTCCGGATCCGAGGCTGTGGAGCCCTTGTGATATCTCCAGTGATAGCAGATCACAGGGATATGAACGACTGTCTCCGATACAAAACGACCCTCCTTGAGCTTCTGTACGGACTCCGGCGAAAGGCTCCTATCATTTGCTGGAGCTGCCTGTCCGTCTGACACTGCATGTCCGTCCTGGGTCGTATGTCCGTCTGAGGCAGCCTCGAGACACCTGAAGAAGAAGTCGTGATCCTGGGCTCCGTCATATTCGCTTCTGAAGCCGCCGACCCTTTGCAACAGGTCTCTTCTGATCACGCTCAGATGACAGATATAGTTGACAGAGCACAGCATTTCCATGTTGAGATCAGACTTGAAATGAGGCTCAAACAGCGCCTTGCCGTCAAAGTCTATCTTGTCCTCGTCGGTATATATGAACATTGCCTTCGGATTGTCGGCTATCGCCTTCACCACCTCGTAAAGCGCCCACGGCGGCAGCTCGTCATCATGGTCGCAGAGCGCTATATAGTCTCCTTTCGCTGCTCTCAGTCCCGCGTTGGTATTTTCCGATATACCCCTGTTGCCTCCGAGAGATACAAGCTTAAATCGCTCCGGATCCTTTTCGGCATACTCCGAGACGGTATCGGCTACGGATGTATGACCTGGCTCGGAGCCGTCCGCGATGACAGCCTCAAAAATCGGATAGGTCTGGGCTTCAAATGAATCCAGCAGCATCCTGAGATACTTTTCCGGAGTATTGTAGGCAGGAACCACTATGCTTATAAGCGGAAAATGCTCCATTTTCAGCTGCTTCCAGCCTGTACGCTGTGCCTCTATCTGTGCTTCCGGCAGCGCAGTCTTTAACTGCCACTCGGCATAGTCGTAATCCTCATCTATCTTTCTTAGCTTATGTATAGCTTTTTTCCAGAAGGCCGAAAAGCCGTTCTCTCTGATAAAATCCCATGAAACTGTCAATGTCTCAAAATGAACCAGAGCCAGCAGCTTTTCAATGCGTCTGGCCTTGACTGAGTTTTTCTTTTCGATAATGCTGTTGTTGACACGGACCTTTCTTATATCGTTTCCGTCCTTCATAACGAGCCAGGCGTCCTGACTGCGCTCAAAGGGAACGGCTACGGTAAAGCCGCTCATGCGGTCGGCGCCAAACTGCTGTGCAACATCCACCCTGTCTCTGGCCACTGCTGTGCACTTAAGCTCGCTGCCGTTTCTGTCCACCACCGAATATTCTATTTTTTCTGTTTTGGATGGTATGCACCACCCCTCCAGCATCAGGACTCCGTCCCTGAGGCTCATCGAATCTACCTTATATCTCATCGGCTGCTCCTTACCGCGTGTCTGTTCTTATTCGCTGTTCTGCGGTGTCTGTCTTTCTGTTCTCTTTCTGCCGTGTGTATCGTCGACTTCTTCATACCTCGTGTTTATTCAGCTTTTCTTCGCTGTGTGTCTTACAAGTACATCCTGTATATATGAAACTGTATCGGCGATCAGCATTCCCTCTATCCTGAGATAATTCTTAAGCCTGCCGGCTCTGAAGCAGGTCTTGCGGGCTCTGCATTTTCCGATGGTCCTTATGCCCTCGGCAAAGCCCGCCGCATAATCTCCGCCAAAGCCCCTCCTCATAAAGAATATCTGCTTCACGATGACACCGCACATAATAAAAGGAAGATTCACTATCAGCATCAGCCATGGCATATTTTTATAATTAAGATACACATTGTTCCTTGCCGCCAGCCTTACCTTGAAGTGATTGTATCTGGAGCCGCTGGTCCCGCTCCCCACATGAAGCACCCTCGACTCAGGCAGATATACGATCTCATAACCCCGGACTCTCGCTCTGAATGACACATCCACATCCTCCAGATATGCAAAATGCAGCGGATCGAAATAGCTCCTGACTCTAAGCTCTCCGGGACACAGAGCTTCCTGAGAGGAAGTACGTAGGCTCCGAGACATCAGCCTAAGCTCCCCGGAATCAGAGCCTTCCCTGCAGGACAGCATTTCCTCTTCCCCATCATCCTCAAAGCATATCTCGTCCAGCAGCTCCTTTCTGTAGGCCGCCGCTCCGGCACAGGCGGAAAAGACGTTCATTTTCCTGTTGAAACGCTCGGAATCTTCGCGCTGTCCCACACCGCGCTGAAATGCCCAGCCCAGAAGATTGTAGCCGTCTCCGGCGTCATCCAACAACTGAGGCGCATAGAGCTGCAGCATCTTCGGTGTTACTGCAAATATCTTTTTTTCTTTGTCCTCGGCAAATACCTCATCCATACGTTTGAGATAATCCCGCTCCGGCTCGGTATCATTATTGAGCAGCACTACAAACTCTGTTTCCGCTGCCGAGATACCGACATTTACCGCTCCGGAAAAGCCCGTATTTTCATTCAGAAAAATATTCTTTATTTTCAGATGCTTTTCTCCGGCAGCCAGCTCCTCGAGATATTCTCTTGAACCGTCTGTGGATCCGTTATCGACATTTATGACAATAAAAGAAGTGTATGACTGCTTTCTGAGTGCAGCCATACATTTCTCCATATACTTTAATCCGTTGTAATTAGGTATTATTATACTGTATCTGTAATCCTGGTGGATTTCCATTAATCTATCCGTCCTGATCGTGTGCTGCGTCCGTCGAAACAGAAACGCTCGAACACAGATGTACTTCATCCGTCCTGATCATGTGCTGCGTCCGCTGTCCTGGCGGCAGCCGCTTCAAAGGATACTTGCAAGGAAGCTTTGACCTGAGATATTTTCATACGAAATGCCGAACATGTCAAGAACAGTTGCCGCAATATCTCCGAAACAGTCCCTTGTTCCGAGATCGATGCCTTTCTTCAGCATTTTCCCGTATATCAGCAGCGGAACATACTCTCTGGTGTGGTCAGTCCCCTTAAAGCCCGGATCGCAGCCGTGATCCGCAGTCACCATGATCACATCCTCATCTCCCAGGCGATCAAGCACCTGACCGAGCCTTGAGTCAAATGCACTTACTGCTGCAGCATATCCGTCGATATCCCGTCTGTGTCCGAACACGCTGTCTGTCTCCACCAGATTCACAAAGCACAGCCCCTTAAAGTCCTCTTTCATAAGCGCGAGGGTCTTGTCCATACCGTCTTCATTGGAGGATGATAAAGCTGTGAAGCGGCTTTCCAGTCCTTTGCCTGCAAATATATCCCTGATCTTACCTATGCCTATGCTGTCGAGACCGGCCTCTGTCAGTTTGTCCAGCATAGTGGTTCCCGGAGGAGTCAGTGAAAAATCATGTCTGTGCTCGCCCACGCGTTCAAAGTTCGAGGCACAGCTTCCTCTGAACGGTCTGGCTATGACCCTTCCTACTCCGTGCTCTCCCGTGAGTATCTCCCTTGCCGCTCTGCAGTATTCATAGAGCTTTTCCGGAGGAACTATATCCTCATGGGCGGCGATCTGAAATACAGAGTCGGCAGATGTATAAACGATCAGTCTGCCGGTACGCAGATGCTCCTCTCCGTAGTCCCTGATGACATCTGTACCAGAGTATACCTTATTGCACAGCGTTCCTCGCCCTGTCCTTTGCTCAAATTCATCTATTATACACCTCGGAAATCCGTCAGGATAAGTCGGAAACGGCTTTTCAGTGACCAGTCCTGCTATCTCCCAATGACCTGCAGTGGTATCCTTGCCTGCAGATCTCTCCCGGAGCCTTGCAAAGCAGCCCTGCGGTCCGAATAATTGTTCTCCCGTTTTTTTGCCTATATCTGCCTGAGACCCGTATGTATTCTCCGCGGTATTCTCCACGGCATTCTCCGCGGCATTTCCCGTGGCATTTCCCGCTGCGTTTCCTGCATCCATCTTAAAACCATCGATGGAGAACAATCCCAATCTCTCCATATTCGGACATCTGAACTTCGGGGATCTGCTTATTGATCTGAGAGTATTTGCCCCTTCATCTCCATATAATGCAGCATCCGGTGAGCTGCCACAGCCCATACTGTCCACCACAAAGAGAAATATCCTCTTTACTGCGCACATTTAATTCCGTCCTTTCTGATAAGCAGACGGACAGCCTCTATCGCTGTTCTCACCGCTCTGTCCGTATCGTATTCCTTCGGATCCTCGAGACCCTTTTCGCGTCTCGTCTGATTAGCAATAACATGCAGCACTGCTCCGCATCTCACTCCTCTGAGAGCCGCAACAGTATACAGCGCCGCCGACTCCATCTCCGAGCACAGCGCACCCAGTCTGCAGAAGGCGTCCCATTTCTCAGTAAGCCTCGGAACAGCCGCCATGGACTCCGGCGCATGCTGCCCGTAAAATGCGTCCTTGCACTGCACCACACCCATGTGATGTCTGAAGCCCAGACCCTCGGCTGCCTCCTTGAGAGCTGTAACGACCTCAAAATCCGCTACCGCAGGCCATTCTATAGGGGCATACTCCTTTGAAGTTCCCTCCATCCTGATGGCACCGGTTGCGATGCACAGATCATTTCCAATAACATCCTCACGCATGCCTCCCGAGGTCCCGACTCTGATAAAGGTATCTGCTCCGCAGTTGATCAGCTCCTCCATGGCAATCGATGCCGACGGTCCGCCGATTCCGGTGGAAGTCACACTGACCTTAACTCCGTCCAGCAGTCCTGTATATGTTACATATTCTCTGTTAGAGGAAACAAAAGCCGGTTCATCAAAATACCTTGCGATCTTCTCGCAGCGTCCCGGGTCTCCCGGCAGTATGACATATCTGCCTATTTCCCCCTTTTTAACATGTATATGGTATTCTCCCTGATCCTGTACATATACAAGCTCCATGATCTCACCTCCGCTGTCTGAAAATTCTTGCTTCTGCGATATAAATATAGAATGCCGCTATACTACTTTAGAATGCTGCAATACCATTATAAAATGCCGCTGTAGTATTGGCAAATAAAAGATTTCCTGCCGTTTTCCGCATTCTTTTCATTTTTTCATAATCAAACTGAAAATTTTTTACTCAGTATTTTCCGGTGCTTGACCGGACAGCTTTCCCATGTTATACTCGGCACGCTTTATTATTTTATAAAGCGGTGAGTTCGTGACCATCCTCACCGAAAATAAAACTACGGAGAAGAAAACACATGAAAACAAATCTCAAGTTCCTTTGCGGCGC
>JAQXPY010000121.1 GCA_029100885.1 Clostridiales bacterium
CTTACAGGAGTTGTGCTGGGTATAGGCAGAGCCCTCGGAGAAGCTATGGCTATAAACATGGTCTCAGGAGGAACGGTAAGCTTACCGCTTCCGTTCAATTCAGTGCGTTTTCTTACAACACAGCTGGTCAGTGAGATGGGCTATGCGGAAGGACTTCACAGACAGACACTGTTTACTGTAGGTCTGGTTCTGTACATCTTCATTATGGTCATAAATCTGATGTTAATGAAAATGAGGAGAAAAACAGATGAAAAATGATGCTGTTCTGGTCTGCAGCGGTGCCGCCCGCCCCACTTCATCAGGGCATATAATAACTGAAGCAACAGCTGAGAAGGCCGTTCCGGGCTCGATCATGAATAAGGTCAGCAGACCGACGGATAAACTGCTCAGCGTGCTTATATATATCTGCGCAGGTGCATCGGTGGTATTGCTCGCCGGCATAATCATATACATACTGAAAAACGGTGTCGGAGTTATCAGCACAGAGTTTCTGACATCCGTGACCTCGGTGCTTAAGGGTACAGTCGGTATTGCCGGCAATATTGTGAATACGCTGATGATCATCTGCCTTACAATGATAGTTGCGGCTCCTGTAGGAGTAGGTGCTGCGGTATATCTGAATGAATATGCCAAAAAAGGCAGACTGATAGATATTATCGAATTTGCGACCGAGACTCTGGCAGGCATCCCTTCGATCATATTCGGACTTTTCGGTATGATGTTCTTCGGACAGACGTTAAAAATGGGTTATTCGCTTATTACCGGAGCCTGCACTCTGATACTGATGGTGCTTCCTCTGATAATCAGAAATACCCAGGAAGCGCTGAAAACGGTGCCGGACAGCTACAGACACGGTGCTGTAGGACTAGGGGCCGGAAAATGGTATACGATCCGTACTATACTGCTGCCTTCGGCAATGCCGGGAATCATTACAGGTGTTATTCTGGCAATAGGAAGGATCGTCGGAGAATCCGCAGCGCTGCTTTTTACAGCTGGAAGTGCGAAGGCGCTGCCGAAAACGCTGGCAGGACTGTTTCCAAAGATCTTTCAGTCCGGAGGAACACTTACGATCCAGCTCTATCTGAGCGCGACCAGTGAGGGTGATTTCAATACAGCCTTCGGTATCGCCGTGATTCTGCTGATCATAGTGTTTATGATAAATTTTGCCGCAAAGACTCTTGCCGTAAGGTTTGATGCTACAAGGAGAAAGTGATCCGCATGGACAGAAAAGACATAAAAATCGGCGTGAATTCCCTGAATCTGTATTACGGAGAGAATCATGCTTTAAAAGACATAAACATGAAAATCAGACCTAATACGGTCACAGCGCTTATTGGACCGTCGGGCTGCGGAAAATCCACATTTCTTAAGACTCTGAACAGAATGAATGATCTTATCGAGGGAGTCAGAATAGAGGGAGAGGTAGTTATTGACGAGGAAAATATTTACGATCCGGGTGTCGATACCACTCTTCTGAGAAAGAAGGTCGGTATGGTATTCCAGCAGCCTAATCCGTTTCCTATGAGCATATATGACAATATTGCATACGGACCTAGAGTTCACGGAATCCATGACAGACACATGCTGGATGAAATAGTAGAGGAGAGCTTAAGAGGTGCCGCTATTTTCGAAGAGGTTAAGGACAGGCTGAAGAAGCCGGCGCTGAGTCTGTCAGGAGGACAGCAGCAGAGAATATGTATTGCGAGAGCACTTGCCGTAAGACCTGAGATATTGCTGATGGATGAGCCGACCTCAGCCCTGGATCCGATATCAACTTCAAAGATAGAGGATCTCATGGAGGATCTGAAGAAGAAGTACACTGTTGTAGTCGTTACACACAACATGCAGCAGGCGGTCAGAGTGTCGGATGATACGGCGTTCTTTCTTCTGGGCGAGCTAATCGAGTACGGAAGAACAGACAAGCTGTTTTCTTATCCGCAGGATAAAAGAACAGAAGATTATATTACGGGAAGGTTCGGATGATATGAGAGTCAGATTTGATGAACAGCTTAAGCAGCTCAGCAGCGAGATGACCCATATGGGCAGCATGATCGAAAATGCTATCCAGGATGCTGTGCAGGCATTTCTAACGCAGGATATAGTAACGGCAAAGCGAATAATGTCTGATGATACGCTGGTGGATCAGGAACAGAAAAAGATCGAGAACATATGTTTTCAGCTGCTGATTCAGCAGCAGCCCGTCGCAAGAGATCTCAGAAATATTACGGCGGCATTAAAAATGGTCACAGACATGGAGAGAATAGGCGACCAGGCTGCGGATATCTCTGAGCTTACTGTTATGATGGCGGACAGTCCTTACAAGCTTAAAACCGATAACATCAGAAAAATGTCTGCCGAGACGATAATGATGCTGCTTCAGGCAGTAGAGGCATTTGTTGAAAAAGACAGATCGAAGGCGGAAAAGGTTATAGACCATGATGATATAGTTGACGATCTGTTCCTGAAGGTAAAGAACGAGCTGATTGATATCATCAGGACGGAGCCTGACTGCGGAGAACAGGCAGCTGATCTGCTCATGGTAAGCAAGTATCTGGAGAGAATAGGGGATCACGCCACAAATATTGCGGAATGGGTGATCTTTTCGATCAATAATGAGCCGCTGTCATAACGGCAGCCGTCTATACAGCGATAACGGAACAATCTGAAAACCGGTTGAAACATGCCAGGACAAGCAGGCACGGTTTTCAGGTTGTTTCTTTTGCTTTAAAGTACTTTACACATTTGCTTTAGTATGCTAATATAGCACCGTGCTGATAAATGATATTGCCGGAAACCATATGAGGGAAATGATACAGCTGCCTAAACTGGCGCAGCGGTCACCAATACGGGTGCAGCAGTCACCAATACGGATGCAGCAGTCACCAATATGGATGCAGCGGTTATTCTGCAGGCTACGGTAAATGTCAGAGATAAAAGTACGACATTTTTTTAAGGGAGAATACAACATTATGAAAAAGACATTCGCATTTATTTCAGCTATGGCAATGGCAGCCGCTCTTTTAACAGGCTGCGGTTCATCTTCGTCGACAGCCTCGACAACAGCCGCTCCGGCTGCGACTGAAGCTGCTACCGAGGCGGCGGCAGAGAAGGAGACAGAGGCAGAGACAACAGCCGCTGCAGAGACTGCTGCAGCATCTGAGGTTGCGGAGATTCAGGCCAAGGGCAAGCTGGTTGTCGGAATCACAGATTTTGAGCCGATGGATTATAAGGATGCAGACGGCAGCTGGATCGGTTTTGATGCCGACATGGCAAAAGCATTTGCGGACAGCCTTGGTGTAGAGGCTGAGTTTGTTGAGATCGACTGGGACAACAAGATCCTTGAGCTCGACGGAAAGACCATCGACTGCGTATGGAACGGAATGACTCTTACAGATGAAGTAAAGAGCGCTATGGAGTGTTCGAAGCCTTACTGCAACAATGCACAGGTGGTCATTGTCAAGGCAGCGGATGCAGACAAGTATCAGGATAAGGACAGTCTTAAGGATCTTTCCTTTGCGGTAGAGGCAGGAAGTGCCGGAGAGGCAGAGGTAGAAGCTCTTGGACTTCAGTATACAGCAGTCAAGGCACAGTCTGACGCTCTCATGGAGGTAGCTGCAGGAACATCCGATGCTGCTGTGATCGACTCTCTTATGGCAGCTGCAATGGTAGGCGAGGGAACAGGCTATTCGGATCTTACTTATACAGTAGGACTTAATTCCGAGGAGTACGGCGTAGGCTTCAGAAAGGGCTCTGATCTTGCCGAGAAGCTCAATGCATTTTTTGCCGAGAGCTATGCAGACGGTTCAATGATGGAGTGTGCTGAGAAGTACGGAGTACAGGCAGCTGTCTGCGAGCAGTAATAAAGACAGTATTATCTATAGTATTGCCTTTGATCCTGCATTTTTGCAAGAATGTTTTTACCGGGCTGAGGCGGAAGAATATATACATGCAGCCGATGTGCCGGAGCAGATCTGCATATTTTGTGATAAGAGGAGCTGTGACATATTTGCCATGGCTCCTTTGAGCAACCATTAAACCCTGATTAGGCGCTGACCGAAAAAACGGAGAGGATTTCTGATGGATCTTATTTTAGAACAAATGCCCATTGTAATTAAATCATTGAATGTCGGCTTTCTGCAGACGCTCAGGCTCTTTGCCGTCACTCTTATCGGAGCATTCCCGCTGGGGCTCATCATTGCTCTGGGCTCGCTTTCGAAATTCAAGCCTTTGTCAGTATTTACAAAGGTGGTGGTATGGATCGTCAGGGGAACCCCTCTTATGATACAGCTGCTGATCATCTACTATTTTCCGGGACTTGTCCTCAACAATCCTATCTGGGGAGGAGGAGAAGGCGGAAGATTTCTTGCTGCATCCGTGGCTTTTATATTTAACTATGCCTGCTATTTTTCTGAGATCTACAGAGGAGGAATACTTAGCGTTCCTGTGGGACAGGAAGAAGCGGGACTTGTGCTCGGCATGACTAAATCGCAGATATTTTTTAAGATCAAGCTGCTTCAGATGATAAAGAGGATCGTGCCTCCAATGTCCAACGAGATAATCACACTTGTAAAAGATACCTCCCTTGCGAGGATCATAGCTTTGCAGGAGATAATATGGGCGGGTCAGGCCTTTATGAAGGGCTCACAGGGAATATCGGGAGCTATCTGGCCGATGTTCTTCACAGCCGTTTATTATCTGATATTCAGCGGTATTCTTACTATTGCACTCGGCAGACTTGAGCAGAAGCTCAACTTCTTCCGTTAAAGAAATTCGAAGGAGGTAAAGACATGTCAATATTGAAAGCGGAAAACATCTGCAAATCCTTCGGAAATACGGAGGTGCTGAAAAATATCAGCTTTACCATGGAAAAGGGTGAAGCTCTCACGCTGATAGGCTCCTCAGGAAGCGGAAAAACTACTCTGCTCAGATGTCTGAATTTCCTGGAGACACCGGACTCCGGCAGGATCACGGTACACGGAGATGTGCTGTTTGATTCGGAAAATACAGGAAATGTCAGTGAAAAAGAGCTCAGGAGAAGAAGACTGCACTTCGGAATGGTGTTTCAGAATTTTAATCTGTTCCCGCAGTATACTGCTCTGGAAAATGTAATGCTGGCAAGGCAGCTGATAGCAAGGGAGCAGCCTGATTTTAAGAATAATAAAAAGGCAATAATGGAGGAGATCGAAAGCGAGGCACACGAGCTGTTAAAGAAGATGGGACTCAGCAACAGGGAAGGCAATTACCCTCATCAGCTGTCGGGCGGACAGTGCCAGCGAGTTGCGATAGCGAGAGCCCTGGCTATGAAGCCAGATATACTCTGCTTTGACGAGCCTACGTCGGCGCTGGATCCTGAGCTTACCGGAGAGGTGCTAAAGGTTATCCGAGGCCTTGCTGAAAGCGATACCACCATGATAATAGTAACGCATGAAATGTCCTTTGCTCACGATGTTTCGGATGAGATCATATTCATGGATAACGGATATATCGTTGAAAAAGGAACGCCTCAGCAGCTGATGGATGATCCGCAGGAGGAAAGAACAAAGCAGTTCCTGTCGCATTATGCTGATACGAACAGCTGAAAAATTAAGAAAAAAAACGAAAAAACGAGAAAAAAATCTGTTGACAGGAGAGTGAGAGTGTGATAAATTAAACAGGCTGTCACGAAAGACAGCAGCACAATAAAAACCAATAAAGAATTAATGCACAGACCCTGAAGATTCTTGAATAAGA
>JAQXPY010000122.1 GCA_029100885.1 Clostridiales bacterium
ATCGCTCCTGATAAGATCTCCTTCAAGAAGGGCGTTGTCATCACCATCATTATTTCTATCTTTGTTACACAGCCATGGTTCATCTATGGTTCCGGAGCTTCCTACATCTTCACATGGCTCAACAACTACGGCACTATCATCGCCCCTGTTGCAGCTATCCTCTGCGCAGACTACTTTGTATGCAAGCAGAAGAGAGTAGATGTATTCTCACTCTATAAGGGCAACGACGGACGCTATAAGTACAGCAACGGCTGGAACTGGTGCGCTATCATTGCATGGGCGGCTTCCTTCATTATTCCGCTTCTCGGCAATACGGTATTTTCTTTTGCAGGCTCCGGAAGAACTGTACCTAACTTCCTGGATATGATCGCAGCAAACGGATATCTGTTCTCCTTCGCTGTAGCATTCATCGTTTATGTAGTTCTCATGAGATCCGGCTTCGGCGGAACACAGGCAGAGAAGGGCTTCATCACCGAAGAAGAAGATAATGCAATGACAAAGGTCGAATAATCGATTTACACGTAACATGCCCTGCAACAGTCAGGATCGAGTGCAGGGCATGTCTGTTTTGAAAGGAGTAGAAGTATGTATCAGTGCAGTTTAGAAAGAATGAGTGACAAGATTCACACATTCAGTAAATTCGGAGATGCCGGACACGGCGGAATCACCAGATACGCCCTTTCTGAAGAGGACAAGATGGCAAGAGCCGAGTGGATCAGGCGCATGGAGGCGATCGGTGCGGTGATCGAGATGGACGATCTTGCAAATATGTATGCGACCATTCCGGGATCTGACCCTGATGCGAAGAGGATCGTAATGGGATCCCACTGCGATTCGGTTAAGAACGGCGGAAACTATGACGGTATTCTCGGTGTTATGAGTGCAATGGAGGTTCTGGAGACTGTTGTTGCAGAGAAGATACCGCACAAGCATCCGCTTACGGCTATGATCTTTACAAATGAGGAAGGCTCGGAATTCCCTCCTTGCATGATGTGCTCGGGAACCATGGCTCATGATTTTATGCCTGAGCGTTTCCGCGACAATTTTGCATATGACAAGATGATGGCATCCCACTCTATCCTTGAGACAGAGGTGACCTTCGGGGAGAAGCTTGCAAAGTTCCCATACAGGGGCTCTGCCGAGAATCGTATGACTCCTGAAAAATATGAGGCTCTTTTTGAGACACATATCGAGCAGGGGCCTATCCTTGAGGATGCCGGTAAGGATATCGGTGTTGTAACATGCGTTCTCGGTCAGATGCTCTACAGAGTGAAATTCTACGGATTTGCCGCACATGCAGGTACATTCCCTATGAAGAAGCGCCATGATGCTTTCTATGCTGCCTCACAGGCACTCTGCTATCTGCATGAGGAGATCGATAAGTTAGGTTATGAGGATCTGGTATATACAACAGGTGAGGTCGTTATTCATCCATGTGTAAACACAGTTATTCCTGATTTCTTTGATTTCTCGATCGACGTAAGACACGAGGATCCTGAAGCTCTCAATAAGGTTCGTGCTATTCTCAAGACACTGGAGGAGAGAGAGTGGAACGGATGCAGATGTGAAGTAGTGCTTGGATGGAACCGTGATACGGTTTACTGGAACAAGACCCTTGTGGGCTATGTAAGAGAGGCCGTTAACGAGCTCGGCTACAGCAACATGGATATTAACTCCGGAGCCGGTCACGATGCTCAGTATATCTCATACATGATACCTACTACGATGATATTTGCCCCATCGGAAAAAGGACTTTCACATTGTGAGCCTGAGCATACATCTGATGAACTGTGCACAAAGGCAGCAAGCGTAATGCTGAACGCAGTTCTTAAGCTCGATGAAAAGGGTGGATTATAATTTATAAAAATGCTGTAAAGTATCATAGAGTATGAATGAACTAACGGCTGTCGGGCAAATCATCTGTTTCGGATATTTCCAGGCGGCCGTTCGGTTTAAAAATGATAAGGAGGAGACATTGATCATGACGCAAAAGTACAACAAAGAATTAAAACCGGCATACACAATGCTTACGGTTATGGAAGAAGCGGGACGCTGTCTTCTTTGTCATGATGCACCTTGCACAAAGTCTTGTCCGGCAGGAACCGATCCGGCAAGATTTATCCGCAGCGTGAGATTCCGCAACTTCAAGGGTGCAGCCGAGACCGTAAGGGTAAATAATGCCTTGGGTGCGGTTTGTGCAAGGGTATGTCCTACCGAAAGATACTGTCAGGAGGGCTGTTCACGTTCGGGAATAGATAAGCCTATCGATATCGGCGGTATCCAGAGATTTATAACGGATTTTGAAGAGAAGTCCGGTATGGTGATTCTTGAAAAGGGAGAGGCGAACGGCAAAAAGGTTGCTGTTGCCGGAAGTGGTCCTGCCGCGCTGCAGGCTGCCGCAGAGCTTCTTCAGAAGGGCTATGCTGTTGACATATATGAAAAATCCGACAAGGCCGGCGGATTCCTCAGAACAGGTATTCCTGAGTATCGTCTCCCGAATAGGATAGTGGATGTTGAAGTTGAGAGGATCGCGGCTCTCGGAGCAAACTTCATATACAATACCGAGGTCGGAGAGGATATTGCTGTTGAAAAGCTTAAGGCTGATTACGATGCCGTACTTATTGCGGTAGGAATCAGCGAGCCTATGACTCTTGAACTGTTCAAGGATTGTGAGGCGGCAATTCCGGCAGTTACCTTCCTTAACGAAGTGAAGTCAAAGGCAGGTGCGGTCGAGGTACCGGATAATGTGCTTGTTATCGGAGGCGGAGACTCGGCTATGGACGCTGCGGCTACGCTTAAGCTGCTTGGTGTAAAGAATGTTACAAATGTGACCCGTAAGGAGCTGGCTGACTTCCGTGCTTCAAAGGAAGAACTGGAGATCGCAAGAGCACAGGGTGTTACCATTATTGACGGCTATGCACCGACAGCTGTGGACGGAAAGACAGTGACCTTTAAGCACCGCAGGATAAACAGTGAGATCCGTATAGAGGCTGATATGATCATACTTGCGGTAGGACAGTATACTACAGCTCACAAGCTGGGACTGAATATCGTAAAGAACGAGGTTGATTTTGCAGGCAGCAAGGCAGGCGAGAATGTATTCGTAGCCGGAGATATTGCACAGGGCGATAAGACCGTAGTTTACGCAGTCAGAAAAGGCAAGGAAGCCGCAGCTGCTATCGATATGTATTTAGGAGGTAAATAAGATGGCAAAAAAGGATTTATCGGTTGAGTTTCTCGGCGTTCATTTTGAAAACCCGTTTTGTTTGTCCTCTTCACCTGTCGGAAACTGCTATGAGATGTGTGCGAAGTGCTATGACGAGGGATGGGGCGGAATAGTATTTAAGACCATAGGTCCTGCTGATTTCCTTATCGATGAGGTATCTCCTCGTTTTGATGCATTGACAAAGGAAGGAACACCTTTTGTAGGCTTCAAGAATATGGAGCAGATAGCAGAGCACTCTCTGGAGCAGAACCTGGCAGATATTAAGAAGCTTAAGGAGAATTATCCTAACAAGGTTCTTATTGCATCTATCATGGGCCCTACTGAGAAGGACTGGGAAGAGCTGGCTCGCCTTGTGACCGAGGCCGGAGCGGATATGATAGAAATGAACCTCTCCTGTCCGCAGATGACCTCCCATGCTATGGGATCTGACGTAGGAACGAACCCTGAGCTCTGCAAGAGCTTCTGTCAGGCTGTTAAACGCGGATCGAGCCTGCCTATGATGGCAAAGATG
>JAQXPY010000123.1 GCA_029100885.1 Clostridiales bacterium
TTTTCCGGTCTTTGCCCTCAACTGAGATAATGCGACTGCAAACAACACTATTACCATTCCCAGTATCTGAACCCTTGTAAGTCTTTCTCCCAGCAGTACAGCCGAAAGAATAGCGGATGTTACGGGTTCAAGTATACTGATAATGCTTGCCCTTACAGCTCCGATAATTCCCACTGATCTCCAGAACAGAAGCATAGGCAAAGTTGTACACATAGTACCCATCGACGCAATGCCGATGACACCCTTTATGTTATTTCCAAAATACAGGTCACTGCTCACCGCACCCACAGTGCCGCATATGATACATGCACCAAGCATCAGAAACAGCGTTTTTTCTTCAGAGCGCATCTCAAAGCCTTTGGATTCCGCATAATCTCCGCATACAATATGCATCGAATATAAGAGCCCGGACATAATACCTGCTCCGAACCCGGATATGCTGAAGAGATCCGGTGTCACCCCTATAAGCAGCCATAGTCCCGCAAGTACAAGCGCAAGACATATCGGTGTCTTAGCAGTTATTCTCTCTCTTCCGATCAATTGAGCAAACACCGGAACATATACCGGATACATGCAAAACAGTATGGTGGCTACCGATACCGAATTCAGTCTTAAGGATCTCAGATACATAAATGCCTGTGACGAATAAAAAGCTCCGCCTATCAGCATATACACCGCTGCCGCCTTTATATTTACATCTTTTAGTCTATTACCCACAGCAAGATACATAGTCAGCAGTAAAACACACAGCAGGGTTCTGCCGAACAGTAAGCCTGAGCTTGTTACTCCCGCCTCTACAGTCATCGTGACCAGTACCGGATTTGTACCGTACAGCATTGCTGAGGCTACAGCGCTTATAATTCCCCTCTTTTCCATTTTATCTTCTCAGCAGTTCAGTTATTGCTCTGAAGAAATATTCGGTCGCATCTGTCAGAATATCCTCATCGATATTGAATTTCGGATGATAATTAGGATACACACATTCCTTTTCTGCATTATTTGTTCCAAAGAACGTCATGACCGATGGTATTCTTGAGCTGAACTCCGCAAAATCCTCTCCCATAAGACTCTTGTATTCCACAATATTATCCGCTCTCATATACGTCAGTCTCGCGCATCTGGTCAGCTCTTCAACCAGCAGTTCATCGTTCTTAAGCTCCGAATTACTGTGTATAAACTCTAACTCGTATTCTGTTTCCATCATACTGCATACGCTTTTGACGATTCTGGCAAAGGCATTCTTGATTTTATAGACCGAATTTTCATCACTTGTACTGATAAATCTTATGGTTCCCTCCAGTTCCATCTCGTCTATCACAACATTTCTTGCTCCGCCTCCGTGAACCTTGCCGAACATTATTGATAACGGCATAAAAGGATCATATTCTCTGCTTTCGAGAAGCATTACGGATTCAATGATCTTTGCGGCGCAGAGAGCTGCATCCTTGCTTTTATGCGGAAAAAATGTATTTCCGGACTTTCCTATGATCTTTATACGAAATTCCTCCGTATTGCCGAGAACTATACCTTTGCTGAGACCTACGATGCCCGAATCGAGCATCTGTGTGAAATTCATTGCCAGTGCACAGTCTGCTCTCGGAGATCTCAGGATGCCTTCATTTATCATATCCAGAGCTCCGGCTCTCTCTTCATTAGGCTGGAAAACTATCCTTACTGCTCCGGCAAACTCATATCTGTGCTTTTTCAGCAGCTTTGCCACAACAAGAGCTATAGCCATCTGAGCATCATGTCCCGAGGCATGCATGATTCCGGTGCTTTTTGATCTGTAGCTCACATCATTTTCTTCTATTATCGGAAGCGCATCCATGTTAACTCTGAACAGCACTGTTTTTCCAAATGCCGGCTGCCCGTATATGGTTCCCACTATTCCTGTCTTTGTGATGTTCTCAACTTCAAACACTCTCAAAGACTTCAGATAATCATAGATCAGCTTTGATGTATGGTACTCCTTATATCCCAACTCCGGATGTTCATGAAACTCTCTCCGCAATGCGATAAGCTCGGATCCATATCCTTCGATTTCTCTTCTCAGCTGCATAACAATACCTCTCTTTCACCGGGGCTTTGTATGATTCTGATTACGCCTGAAGCCTGATATGTCCCGGTCTGTGTTCGGTTTCATTCCTATATTATAGTTTAATGCCTCGTATAAATACATACACGAGGCATTTTTGGGGGTAGAGAAGAATTGTTCAGATAGTTTATTTGTATTAACAGGTGATACTGCCTCCGCAGTAAAAGCTATTATTCAATAATTGCTTCTGCTTCGATTTCAAGATTCGCTCCACCTGCAAGCTTCACTATCTCCATAGCAATACGTGCCGGAAGATATCCGTTCTCAAAATAGTTTGTATAAACGGAATTAAAATCATCCATTTTATCTATATCGTTTACAAACACACGAACCTTGACAATATCATTCATGCAGCCTCCTGCAGCCTCAATCGTCGCCTTCAGGTTATCAAGTGCATATTTCGCTTCGATCTTCATATCTCCGCCGCCCATGATCTCACCCGTGACCGGATCATCACCGCATACTCCTGCCAAAGCCACATAACCGCCTGTCTTTACACCCTGTGAATATGGAGCAGTCGGACTCGTTGCATTTTTTGTAAAAATGATTTCCTTCATCACGATCCTCCTTATCAAAAATGGCTGTCAACAATATTCTTTACCTGTTCCATAGGAATTCCGCAGCCTGTCACTATGATAGCCACGTTGCTTCCCGGCTTGATATTTCCCTGCTGCAGAGCATATGCAATACCCACGCAGCTAGCGCCTTCGGCAATGACCTTGTGATTTTCCATAAGATATGCCAGACCGTCTGCGATCTGATCCTCTTCGACCTGTGCGACCTCATCAACATAGTCTCTTGTTATATCAAAGGTATACTTATTATCCAGTCCGATTCCTCCGAGAAGACTGTCAGCAAGAGTCTCCTCCTCAGGCATTTCGATAGGATGTCCGGCCTTAAGACTCTCTATCATAACAGCTGCCTTCATCTGTGAGATTCCAACGATCTTCACATCCGGCACAGTCATCTTCATTCCAAGCGTGACTCCGGATATCAGTCCGCCGCCTGAAAGGGGAACAAGTACAGTGTCGATATCCGGCTGATCTTCGATTATTTCAAGAGCCATGGTGGCCTGTCCGCAGATGATCTCCTTGTCATCAAACGGAGGGATGACCGTAACTCCTTCCTTTTCCATCAGATCGTAGCAATATACTCCGGCTGCATCCTGGGAATCCCAATCCTGCTTTATCTCTGCGCCGAATTTCCTGATATTGTTTACCTTGACCTCAGGAACATGATCCGACATACATACAAGAGCCTTAATTCCAAGCTTCTTTGCTATATAAGCAACCGCCATTCCGTGATTGCCTGTAGAAAATGTGGATACGCCCTTACCCTTCTGCTCATCTGTAAGGCTGAGTATCTTATTTGCAGCACCTCTGACCTTGAAGGCGCCCACCTCCTGAAGGTTTTCGAGCTTCAGGTAAATGTTAGCTCCGGTCATCTGGCTGAGCTTATATGAATAAACCAGAGGAGTACGTGTGATATATGGCGTGATTCTTTTCCTTGCCTTCCACAGGTCTCTGGATGTTATGTCTTTTACTACCATTGTTTTCTCCATTGAAAACCGGCAGATGCGGTGCCTTCAGAACACAGCACCTGCCGTTCTGTTAAATTTTTTCTACTGTAAATTACTTTGCCTCGATAGCTGCTACTTCCTCAAGAAGCTTGTCGAGGATAGCTCTTCCTTCGTCACCAACGATCTTGCCGTACTCTTCATAAGCCTTTGGAGCAAGCTCCTTGTATGCTGCTCTTTCCTCATCGGTAAGAGCCTCTACGATCAGATCAGGGTTAAGGGACTGCATCTTCTCAACTGCTGCGCCGTTAAGCTCATCCTGGATCTCAAAGGAACGAGGATACATCTCTGCTATTGTCTCATCGATGATAGCCTTGATGTCATCCGGAAGTCCGTCGTAGAATGTCGGGTTTACGCATGTACATGTCATATACAGGTTGGACTGAGCATCTGTAAGATACTTCTGAACCTCATAGAACTTTGATGTAAGGATAGCTGAAGTAGGGTTTTCCTGTCCCTCGATCATCTTAAGCTGAAGTCCGGAATAAACCTCTGTATAGCTCATAGGTGTAGGGTTAGCACCATATGCCTCGTATGCTGCAATAATCATAGGAGACTGCATGGTACGGAACTTAAGTCCCTTGAAGGCTGAAGGATCCTTGAGCGATACGTTGCTTGTCCACCACATAGCGCCCTCTGTCCAGTACTGAAGAACCTTGATGTTCTTTGCAAGATACTTTTCTGCAAGATCCTTGTTGAGAGCCTCTGAAGTCTGAAGAACCTCAAGTGTCTTATTCCAGTCTGAAGGGAACAGGAAATGAAGTGAGAAAAGCTGGTTCTCAGGAACGATAGAGCCTGTATTGCCAGGGCTGATAATTGCAAACTCCAGAGCATTGTTCTGCAGGAGCTCGCACTGCTGAATAGCATCTCCGAGCTGTCCTACCGGATACAGATCAACTGTGATCCTTCCGCCTGATTTTTCGTTAAGCTTCTGGATAAACTCCTTGCAGTATACATCCTGCATATCTCCGTCATACTCCTCATGAGCCATTCTCCAGTGATATGTCTCTCCTGCAGGTGCTTCAGCTGCTGCCGATTCTTTTCCTGAATCTGCTGCTGCCGCTGCTGTTGTAGAAGCTGTTGATGATGATCCGCCGCAGCCTGTAAGGGATGCAATGATCATTGTTGCAGCCAATGCAACTGCTAATGCTTTTTTCATTTTGTTTTTCCTCCTCTTATTGATTAAGATAATTCAGTGCATTACGCACCTGAAGTTCAACCGCATATTTCATCACGCTCTCATCGATATCGAAATGACTGTGATGATGAGGGAAGTCGCTCTTTTTGCCGCTGTCGGCAACCCCCACAAATGTCATTGCCGAAGGTACTCTATAGGTAAACTCGGCAAAATCCTCACCCGCGAGAGACCTGAACGAATCCACATTATCCTGCGTTCCATAGGTCTCAAATGCAGACTTTTTAACGATCGCCACCATGGCCGGATCATTGTTGAGGGAAGGATTGCTTGGTATGTACTTAAGCTTGTATGTAAGTCCCAGCGCTTCACACTGCCCTCTGATAACTCTTTCGAATGCTGCGAGAACCTTAGGCTTATTATGTTCTTCATCCGGGAACAGGAATCTGATGGTGCCTCCGAGCTTCACATTTCCCGTAATGACATTTCTCGCTGTTCCACCGTTTATATATCCAAACATGATCGCTATAGGAAGCAAAGGGTCAAATTCCCTTGTTCCGAGACTCTGCACTGCCTGCACCACGCTGCAGGCTCCGAGGAGAGCATCTCTTCCGGTGTGCGGCGTGGAGGTGTGTCCCTGCTTGCCGATGATCTCCAGCTCAAACTCTTCGGTCGTTCCCAGAACCGGTCCTTCGGAAATTGCTATCCTGCCGCTCTTTACCGGGCTCCAGAGATGAAGCGCAAGAGCCGCGTCAACATGCGGATCTTCCAGAACTCCCTCATTTATCATATTGAGTGCTCCAGCCTCTTCTTCATTAGGTTGGAAAAGGAACTTTATCCTTCCCTTAAAGGAGTCTCTGTGCATGGACAGCAGCTTTGCGGTCATAAGCTGAATCGCCGTATGGCTGTCATGACCACAGGCATGCATTACTCCCGGATTCTTGCTTGCAAACGGAAGTCCCGTTTCCTCCGTTACCGGAAGCGCATCCATATCTGCCCTGAATAAAAGAGTCTTTCCTTCGCCCGTTCCTTCAAGCACAGCCGTCACACCCGTTCCGGTAACTGATCTTATATCTGTAAGCCCATATTCCTCAAGCCTCTGTTTTACCAGTGCCGAGGTTTCAAACTCCTGATATCCAAGCTCCGGATGTTCATGTATTCTGCGTCTGAGATCAATAAGCTCAGGCTCAAGCTTAGCCACTTCTTTTTTAATATCAAACATTTCTCTCCTCCGGATCAGGAAATAAGGAACAGACTCAGCTGAGGACAAAGGATAACTATCGCCGTTACGATAAGCTCCATAATGAGATACGGCGGCATGCCCTTGATAATATCAAAGTAAGGTCTGTGGAATATAGCACAGCCTGTAAAGATATTGCAGCCGAAAGGCGGTGTTACCGATCCCATTGCAGCCTGAAGCGTGATAACTATTCCGAGGTGAATAGGATTAATGCCAGCTCTCATTGCCACAGTATAGAAGATAGGTGACAGAATAATAATAGCTACGAGGCTGTCAACAAACATGCAGGCAACAAGCATAAAGAGCGTTACCGTAACAAGTATTCTCAGAGCTGAAGGATCTGTTCCTAAAACTGCATTTGTCAGCATCTGAGGGATCTGTGCATATGAGATGACCCAGCTGAAGAGCTGACCGCCTGCAACAAGAATAAATACTACGCTGGTTGAAACAGCCGTGCTGAGTGCGATCCTTCCGATATCCTTTAATGAAAGTGTCTTGAAGATAACAAACTCCAGAATAAACGCGTATACTACCGTAACCGCTGCCGACTCTGTAGGGCTGAAGATTCCTGCATAGATTCCGACAAATATGATAACCGGGAATCCCAGAGGACCGAGTGCTGATTTAAGGGCTGCAATTCTTTCCTTCCACGATTTCTTTTCGCTGCACGGAATTCCTGCCTTCTTTGCATAGAAGAAGGACCAGGCTGCGAAAAGAAGGAACATAAGTATTCCA
>JAQXPY010000124.1 GCA_029100885.1 Clostridiales bacterium
CCCAGCGCACATATTCCGAATATCGAATTAAGTGAGCTGACAAAATTATCCGACAATCTGTTTCCGAACACTGCGCCTGCCGCCCCTCCGAGCGCGACCGCCAGCACATTACAAATGACTCCGATCATATAACAACACCCGCTTCATTTTTCTGATAAATCCCTCCCGTTTGCGGGATGCATTATCATATATAAGAATATCACAATTTCTCCCTGTTAAGCAAAACAAAACAATGACGAGCTTCTTTATTATTGTCATGACGATTCCGTATTTCATAAAGAAAATTGAACAGAAGCAGTTCACGGTTCTCTGAAAAAGGCATTGCTGGTAATTGAGTATGGATATACGGATCATTTACAAACTTCGTTTTTGTCGTTAAAATGATGACTGAATCCGAATACCATAAGGAAGCTTGGTGAATCCGAATAATATAAGGAAAGGGTGTTACTGAACACTGAGAACAGGTAATAATTATGAAGTTTAAAAATGTTGCGATAATGGGAGCAGGAGCGATAGGCTCCTATCTGATATGGGGTCTTTCCGATAAGGCGGCCCGTCCTGACGGGATCAATATGTGTATAGTTGCTTCCGGAAGCAGAAAGACTCGCTACGAACATGAAGGCTTTATCATCAACGATAAATGCTATCATCCGGAGATCAGAACACCTGAGGAGGCCCGCGGAGCGGATCTCCTAATAGTCGCCCTAAAATATAATTCCCTGCTTTCATCCCTTGAGGACATCAGGGCAGTCGCAGATGATCATACCGTCATCCTTTCCCTGATGAACGGCGTGGATTCCGAGGAGATCATAGGAAATGCAGTAGGCGGTACTGACAATATCGTATACAGTCTCATAAAGATAGCCTCGGAAAGGATAGGAAATAATGTTCGTTTCAATGCCGGGACAACGATCGGCATGATATACGGAGAGGCGGAGCTTTCCCGCGGTACCGAGCGCATTGATGCCCTCGACGAGCTTTTTTCCGGCACCGGTCTGCACTATAGATCCTCGGATATCATCATTCCTGAGATCTGGAGCAAGTTCCGGCTCAATATTCAAAACAATCAGCCTCAGGCTATCATAGGCTGTGGCGTCGGAGCATACCGCGACAGCGAGCATGTCGCATTTATCAAGCAGAAGCTTCGCGAGGAGGTCAGCGCAATTGCCGCTGCAAAGGGCGTAGATATCGACAGCGTTCCTGTCACCTCCGATACCGGAAGCCCTGTTGCCGACAGAGCCCGTTTTTCTACTCTTCAGGATCTGGATGCACACCGCCACACTGAGGTGGATATGTTCGCCGGCACAGTCATCCGTCTCGGCCGGGAGCTTGGTATTCCGACACCGTTTAATGAGTTTGCTTTTCATGCGATAAAGGCTCTCGAGGAGAAAAACGACGGGCTGTTTGATTATGAATAAGTCTCCTTGTCAACGGGGACGGTTCTGATTGACAACATTCAAAAGATGTAATTTATCAAAAAAGAACCATCCCTATTGATACTTCAATCAAAAGATGTGGTTTGTCAAAAAGAACCGTCCCTATTGGCATTCCTCAGAAATGAATCACTAATGACAGGTCAAAAAACAAGGAGTTTTATGCTTTCACAGTTTTCCAGAACCGAGCTGCTGCTCGGTTCTTCATCTACAGAAATACTTAACGCCTCCAGAGTTGCCGTATTCGGCATAGGCGGCGTCGGAGGCTTTGTTGTTGAAGCTCTGGCCCGCGCGGGAATAGGTACCTTTGATCTGATCGACAACGATACTGTCTCCCTGACCAATATCAACCGCCAGATCATAGCCACCCACAGCACGATAGGCCGTCTGAAGACAGAGGCGGCAGCCGAGCGCCTCCGTGACATAAACCCTCAGGCAATAATCAATATCCGCAACACATTTTTTCTTCCGGAGAATGCCGAATCTATCGACTTCTCCCGGTATGACTATGTTGTAGACGCCATCGACACCGTTTCCGGAAAGCTTGCGATAATAATGTCCGCCAAGGCTGCCGGAGTTCCGGTCATCAGCTCCATGGGAACAGGAAATAAATTAGATCCCACAGCTTTGACCGTTGCCGATATATACAATACCTCGGTATGTCCTCTGGCAAGGGTCATGCGCACTGAGCTTAAGAAAAGGGGAGTCAAGGAACTCAAGGTCGTCTATTCTCAGGAAAAGCCTCTTACCCCTTGCTGCAGCCCGGATGTAGAAGTAGAAAAGCCTGCTGCTGGAAGGAGACAGACACCGGGAAGCGTATCCTTTGTTCCATCCACCGCTGGTCTGATCATTGCCGGCGAGGTGATAAAGGATCTTCTCCGTATACACGGTATCCTGTTATAAATTCCGTGTTCGATACTCATCATGCTTCCATGCTTTCGTACATCCATGACTATACATTAAAAACAATTATGAATAAAAGGCTTCCGGAGAAAACTCTGAAAGCCTTTTACTGATATAGACCGGCGATCATCCGGCAGGGTCGTGTGATCATCTTGTAAGACCGCTGATCATCCGGCAGGGTCACTGATCATCTCGTAAGATCGGTGATCACCTTGTCGTACAGATCCCTGTTTTCTCTGATCGAGGCAGTGCTGCCTGCAGTGATCCTTAC
>JAQXPY010000125.1 GCA_029100885.1 Clostridiales bacterium
GCCCTCGGTATCATATTCCACCCCGGAATCAATGGTGTCTTTATCCAGCAGTGCATTAGGACCGTTATACGGAATCGGATCAATATTGCCGATATTGTTCACCTTCAGGGCTAGGATCTTGTTTTTCTCATCCATTAGCTCCAGAACCTGTCTGTTAAGACGGCCTATCTCTTTGTATAGTACGGCATTGTCCTCACTGTCAGCCTTAAGGCTCATGTTCAGTAGAATATGACGAATAATGATCACAACTATCAGCACAGGAATGGCAATAAGCAGTATTACAAGAAGAACTGACAGTATTTTTCCGACAATTGACAGTGTACCGAAATAAGACCTGAATATCATGATATATTCAGGCCATCCCGTAATAAACAGCTTGAGAAAACCGTTTATGAAACCAACTACCCACTCGGCGAGATTGTATATTATTTTTGCAATAAGCTCGAAAGCAAGCTTCAAAAACTCACTCATCAGAATTATCCTTTACTATATCAGTGGTTGCTTTTATCCATAGAATTCAGGGGATTCTGCATTTCCCTGAGCCTTCGTTCAGCTTCCTCAGCCTTTTTTCTTGCCTCTTCGAGCTCTCTTCTGAGCTTTTCCGTCTCTAAGCTCGTATCACTGTTCCCGGTTTCCGCCTCCGTGGATGCGATGCCTTCAGCCTCTTTTAGCAGAGCCTCCTTTGTTGTTGAGGACGCTTCTTCTGCCGCCTCGACTGCCATAGCCTTCTTCAGACTGATGCTTACCATGATCAGGTGATATACCTGATAGATAAAGAATAACAGCATAGGCAGCACAATAACTATCAGGAAGCCCATTGAGCTCTTCAGAAAATCCATGAATTTTCCGACACCCGGAAGTCTGGTTACATATTTTCCTACGATATCACCGTCCGAAATGATGTGCTGATCCTCTATGGCATTATTGTCACCCTTTGTTACGTAGCTTCTGAAGCCGTTGTCTTCAATAATATCGGCGATCCTATGGGTATTGAGCTGATACTGATTATCTATTATCGTATGGAATGTGATGATATCCCCCTTTTCAAGCGAGGACGGATCTGTCTTCTTTATTATGATCAGATCGCCTGAAACAAAGGCAGGCTTCATGGAATCTGTCATGACAGACAGCGGAGTATACCCTGCAATGCTTGACACCCTTGAAACATCCCTTGTAGCCAATGTAGTAAAAGCAAACAATGCCGCAATCAAAATGATGATCCATAAAACTATACTTGCAGCGACAGATAATACCTTTGATGCTTTCTTCATAACACTATCCCTCAAAATCCCGTTGTTATATTGCTGATACTACTTCTCAATCGAAGCATTGTTTTCATCGGATCCCTCAAATCTCATACTGAGCTCATATTCGCTGCCGATAAGATCATTCGTGCAGTCCTCGTCGGTTCCTTCTATCCATATCCTGACAGTTACAGGCATATCCACTCCCTCTTCAATGAAGAACAGCGTATTATTGTCATTTAAGCCTGTTGCCTCAGATACTTCCAGTCCCATGAACCTGACCGCATTATCATAATATGATGTGTCACCGAGGTCAGGAACAAATACGACCGTATCCTGATCCGCCGTGAAGCTGACTCTCATAGAGCTGACCAGCCCCGGTGTATCCGAGCTGAGTATCGTTCCGGCCTCACCGTTTTTCCCCGAATCGTCTGTAAGGTGAACGAACATGTCCCTCTGAGCCATAAAATGAAGGACAAACTCTATATACGACCCCGCTGCCGGGTCGGCAGGCGTTCCGTCTTCATAGGTATAATACTCAAAATCATAGGTGGTAACAGGCTCGATAGGCGTCTCTCTTATATCGGTACCGGTATCCCTCAATATCCTGTCGGCTATATCCTCAAAGGAAAGTGACTTGACATAATCATCAAATTCCGTATGTTCATCGAGGTCAAATCTCAGGGAAACTCCGCTGGTCAGGTTCACTCCCATGCTGCCGAGTCTTGTGTTGCTCGCAATGGAAAACCATGCAGCTGTGGCAGCTGTAATACTGACAACAGCAAGCATCAGGAGGAGGAGCATGGTTGTAACTGCCTGCCTATGTGAAATGTCCTTATTATTCATAATCCTCCGTCAGAACTCCGTAAAAATACAGATTCATATCCATGTCGCTTCTCTGCAGATCGTCCGTGCAATCGGGATCGCAGCCCTCCAGATAATAATAAACATCCACCTTGTAGCTGTGATTCAGCTCAAGATATGCTATCGGCTGTTCGGGCAGTGTCCCTGTTTCTGCATCATATACATAATCCTCTATCTGAACCGAAGGGTCTGATTCAGTGCTTACAGTTTCTCCCGAGCCCGTCAATACGACGCCCTCTCCGGCTAATGATCCGTTGATATAGGTATTATTCACCTGACTGGCCGCACTGTCTGCCGTCAGAGAAAAGATGACCGGATCGGAATCATCAAACTTAAGCCCAAGTCTGGCACCGTAAAGCATATCCTTTCCACTGTTGTCATCGGCAGGATTCTTGCTGAAATACAATGCCATTCTGGCGGTTTCCGACTGATTGACAGCATAAGCATTCATATAGAGCACACCATGATAAAAATACTTCTCATTCTCATCCTCTACAAAGCCTGATGCGCCTAAGGTCTCCTCGTCATTGGACGGAACCGATGAGGTACTGTAAAAGAAATGCTCCAGATCAGCTGTTGAAACAGGCATCAGCTGCTCGAGGTCAGCCTCATTGACCTGAGAAATATCGGTCTCATCATTTCCTGAATCATAACCTCCGTCGGAATCGGATAGCTGCAGGCTGAGCTCCTTTGCCGAAGCATAGGCGCGAATTCTCGTGGTTCCCACTTTCTGGTTTGAGCTGAACCATGCATATGTCGCCGTGGACAGCATGACCGCGGCAATGAGCATCCAGACTATTGCGAGCAGTATTGAATTTTTATCCTTTTTCTTATTCACTTGCTTCATCCGGATCCTTTTTGATATGTATATTAATGTATCCTCACGGTCTGACTCCCGTTCCGGCAAAGGCCAGATCGATCTCGCCTTCATTTTCCTGAACCGGGTTGAAGGTATTTACATCGCACCCCTCCAGATAGAACCAATACATTACTGTACATATATCGTCCTTTGATAAAAGTGTCAGCGGAAAGGTGCCAGGTATAGGCTTTGTATCCTCATAGGCTGCACAGTATTCCATGATATCAAGAGAAGGATCCTCTGCGTACTCGGCATTTCCGGCGGAATCGATACTGTATACAACGACATTATCCTGCGGTACAGTGGATGTTTCCTCGGCGGCTCCTGTCTCTGTCGAGAGACCGTCAAGTCTGAAGATATAAGTCCTGTCATCAGTAGATGAGCTAAGCCTGATTCCCAAGCGCATCGATGTCATCATCTGATCCGGGAAGCTAAGCTCCATCTGCTCAGGGTCAAAAAACACCTCGGCATCCGCATTCTGAGCCTTGAGATATACGGTTCCCTTCATCAGCTTATTGTCCAGACTATCCGTAACATCGGCATATCGATCTGCCATACTATCAGTATTCATCGAGACGGCTTCAAAAAAGTTTTCCAGATCATAGGTTGAAACCGGCTCAAAGCCGTAATCCCCGCCCTGGTCGTTTTCAGGCAGAAGCTCACATTCAAAGGCATATTCTCCATCATAGGCATTTGATATCAGCAGCTCGACGCCGCTGCCGTTTACACTGCCCCTCATAGGTGTGACATTAGTTGATGTAGAAAATGAAAACCATGCAAATGTCGCACATATAAAGGTAAATGCCACCAGCACCGTAAACAGAACGGTGCGCCTGATAGCTCTCTTCAATTGTTCATTGCGCTGTGATATGTTCATTCCCGTTCCGTGTCTGCGGTCAGCATGTGACCAGTCTATTGTCGGCATATGATCCATCTTTTATCGGCATGTGGTCCGTCTTTTATCGGCATGTGGTTTGTCTTCGGCTTTTGTTCGGTTAGTCTGCGGTAAGCCTTTGCTTAATGAGACAGTGATCTGCTGTCATGTATCGGTCGAGACTCCGGCAAAGGATATAGACAGATTCTCCAGTGTGGCACCGAGCAGATTGATGACACAATCCTTATCACAGCCCTCCAGCCAGATGTATACATCCACAGCCTTGGAGGAACCGAAATCGGAGCTGCCGCTTCCGGTTATTGTTCCGATTTTGTGAGAACCGTTTTTCAGCTTCACCTCACCTGTGGCTTTATCATAATCACAGAAATTATCACTGGTATAAGGTCTGAAGGTATTGTTGACCGACCCATCCTTTTTTGTGCTGTCAAGGACAAATATCTCTCCGTCCTCTCCCTTTTTGGTATTATTCAGCGCTTCCGGGTTATTCTTATCCGAGAGTTCAAACACCGACTGTACACCGTCCATCACTAAGCCAACCCTTACCGCAGTCGAAATAGGCTTAGTCTCATCCTTGTCGGTTCCGCTGATGTCGGATATATAGATATCCATCGAAGATGCATTTGTCCTGAGATAGAGTTTGGTATGAAAATAATCCTTGTACTGCTCCGCATCGGAAAAGATTGAGGCCATAAACCTGTTCTGTCCGTTCTTTACAACATTTTCAAACAGCTTTACCTTTTGAAAGCCGTTTGAGATATTGTCGGTGGATACAGGATTAAGGACTCCCACAAACTTATCCGTGGCAGTCATATTCGCAGAATACCCGAAATTGCTGTTGTCACTGCTTATCTGAAGCTTGATGGATGATCCTGCAGCAAGCTGAACTGTCGTCGTGTGAGCTCCTGTATTGTAGATATACCATGCATATGTGGATACGACACAGGCAGACACAGCAATAAGCAGTGCAGCCGAAGCTGCTATTAAGCTTTTTCTAAGATTTTTGCTCTGATTCAAACCGAGGTCTCCCCTGTCTCCTGATGCTCTTCTTTCTTCTTTACAGGACCCTCATCCGGCAGTGCAGCATTGTCCGAAGCACTGCCCTTGTCTCCTGCTTCATTTTCGGGCATCTCGTTTCCTGATCCGACCGACGGGTCAAAGGTATCTTTTGTAACGGTATAAGCTCCCGAAGCTGCCGTATCTACTTTAATTCCGTTGTCCGGAACCGTAATATAGAGCTTTCTGCTATCGGTATCCGGAATAACAGTAAACGAAATATATTCATTTGTTCCCACCATGATCGAGGAGCTGGCGATATACTCTGAGCTCATATCCGTTTCGTCAGACTCATATATAAGAATATCGGCTCCCTGCAGACAGGATTCAAAGGCGCGGCTCTCGACCTCATCAGTCATGGTAATGTCTATCCTGTTGAAAACAAGCTCCGAATCCATGCAGGCAGGAATAAGAATATAAGCCGCAATATCATCAAGGGTACAGCCCTCTTCCATAGCGGTCAGCCTTCCTTCGCTGTTAAATGCCGCACAGATATATCCGTCCTTATCGACTGCACAGTAGGATGCCTTCCTCAGAAAATCCTTAGTCAGAATAATGCTGTCCTGTATACCGTTGTCATTTCTTACCACAACAGGCGCAGGGACACTGTCTGCGAAAGAGGTGTCATCTGAAGAAGTGCTTTCTGCTGTACTTTCTGCTGTACTTTCTGCTGTGCTTTCTGCTCCGATCTCCGAATGAGTCTCCGAGAGGTTCTCCTCCTGTGTCTGTACCTGTGTTTCTGTCTGCTTATTTGCCTCTGACTCAGACTGTGTTTCTGTCTGCTTATTTACCTCTGACTCTGACTGCGTTTCTGCCTGAGACTCTGTCTCTGTTTCTGATATGCTTTCC
>JAQXPY010000126.1 GCA_029100885.1 Clostridiales bacterium
GTCTGGTACGGAGCGGTCATCAGGGCAGATAACAATACTGTAAAGATAGGGAAAAATGTAAATGTTCAGGATGGGGCGGTAATACACGAGGATGAGGACTGTCCGGTTGAGATAGGAGATAATGTTACGATAGGACACAGGGCGATAGTTCACGGCTGCGTGATAGGAAGCGACTCTCTCATAGGCATGGGAGCAATACTCCTGAGCGGCTGCCGCATCGGGAAGAACTGTATGGTTGCGGCGGGAGCGCTGGTGACGGGACATATGGATATTCCGGACAATTCCATAGTCATGGGAGCCCCGGCAAAGACCGTGAAGCCGATCTCCGATGAGCTGAGAGAGGAAATAGCCTTCGCGGCGCAGGAGTATCTGCAGCGCGGCAGAGAATTCAAAGCCGGAGAGTTCAGACAGGCGCACTGAATGACTGTGAAAAAGGTTACATAATTTAACGATTTTTTGTGAAAAATAATTTCATAAAAATCGTTGAATTTATGTCGCACAACGAAAATGGTGATATAATAAATATACATTTGGGGTATGAAGGAACAGTTTCAGTAAATATCAGCAAACCGATACGGGTTGGAAAGAAAGGCACAGAATGGACTCCAAGGCAGTATTCAGAGAGTTTATTGACGGTCTGTCGCCAGACAACAGGTCATCATTATTAAACAAGGTTTTATACAACGACCTAATCGGGATCAACATTACTGACGGAAAGGGATATGTGGTCTTTCTTAATGATGCTCATACCAGGATAACCGGACATCCTAAGGAGATGTATCTCGGCAAGACCATGTACGAGATCGAAAAGGAAGGCGCGGTATCGGAATCTGCGACGATCAAGGTTCTGGATACCGGAAAGCCGGTCATGATAAATCAGGTCACCTCATACGGAAAGAGCTTTTCCGTATGCGCAATGCCGATACATGATGCGCAGGACAGGCTTATTATGGTACTTAATCTGTTGACGGATGTCACAGAGATCGTTAATTCCCAGAAGAAGGTCAGCGAGCTGGAGGAATACGCCAACATTCTTAAGCAGGCCATTGCTGGAGACAGCAGACTTATCTACCAGAGCCAGGCTATGAAGCGGATAGTGGACACTGCCAAGCGTGTAGCGGAAACAGATGTCAGCGTGATGGTATCGGGACCTTCGGGGGTAGGCAAGGAGCTTGTAGCGGATATTATTCAGGCCAACAGTCACCGCAGGGACAAGCCGTTTGTAAAGGTGAACTGTGCATCGGTTCCGGAGCAGCTGCTGGAAAGCGAGCTGTTCGGCTATGAGCCGGGCTTCTTTCAGGGGGAAGGCTCCAAAGGAAAGAAAGGAGCATTTGAGTCGGCCTCGGGAGGAACGCTGCTGCTTGATGATATCGGGGAGCTTCCTATCATGCTGCAGAGTAAGCTTTTGAGAGTCATACTGGACCGCAGCGTCACAAGACTCGGAGGCAGCAAGAGGATAGGTGTGGATTTCAGGCTGATCACCGCAACGAATACGGATCTGAAGGAAAAGGTCCACAACCGTGAATTCAGAGAGGATCTGTACTACAGGCTGAATGTTATTGAGATAAAGGTACCGCCTCTGGAAAAGAGGAAGGAGGACATCCCGCTTCTGGTGGATCATTTCATCAGGCTCTTCAATGTCAAGTACGACATCAGCAAGAGGATAGATGCCGATGCGATGTCGTTTTTGTGCCGATACAACTATCCGGGAAATGTCAGAGAGCTGAGGAACGTGGTAGAGAGGATGATGATCCAGAGCTCCGGAAGGTATATTTCAGTCAAGGACGCGTATGATTCTGTGGGAAGGGCGTTTATGCCGGAGACGGAAGGCACTCTGCTTCCTTACATCAATATAAACGAGGATATGTCTTTGAAGCAGATCATGGAGAATCATGAGAAGGCGGTGCTTCAGGAATATATCAAGATCTACAAAAACGGCACCGAGCTGTCAAAGCATCTTAAGACGGATCAGTCTACGATATCGAGAAAGCTCAGCAAATACGGAATCAAGTATTGAATAAAGAACAGTACCGGACATACAAGGATGCATGCAGAAACAGTTTTTAGTTTTCTGCATGCTTTTTTTAATTGATTTTTGAAAGAAAATGAACCTCTGTTTTTGGCGATTATGGCAAAAAGGAAAGCGGAATAATAAGTAACTTGTACACAAAGATAATATGCAAAATCGCATAGAAATGCAGTGATGCAACCGAAAAGGCTCGAAAAATCCCTATTTTCATGTAAAAACGCATGAAAATGATATTATTATTGCATATTGCACAACAAATAAAATAAAATATAAAAATTATTTGTATAATCTATTGATTTTATTGCCGGATATAGTTAAAATAATGACATAGTATCTAAATACTCAAAGGAGAGTTATCGGATTTTTCTCAAGGAAGAGCATAGATAATTCCGGATTGGATTCTTTGATACATCGCATTTGAGGTTCGGATTTTCATCGTGTCAAGAAAGGAGATTTATATGGACCTGATTATCAAAAACGGAACCATTGTTACAGAAAAGGAAATGTTTAAAGCCGATATTGCCGTTAAGGACGGGAAGATCGCATTGATCGGAACGGATCTGTCAGACATTCCTGCCGAGAAAGTTGTAGATGCAACAGGCAAGCTGGTTCTTCCGGGTGCGATCGATGCCCATACACATCTTTCTTTCCCGTTCGGCGGAACAGTTTCATCTGACAGCTATTTCGCAGGAACAAGAGCAGCTGCCTGCGGAGGCACCACAACTGTATTTGATTATACAAACCAGAATTTCGGAGAAAAGCTTGTGGATGCGGTCAAGCGCAGAGAGGCACAGGCAGCAGAGGAAGGCGTTGCAGTAGACTACGGTCTGCATATCGGAATCAAGGATCCTTCGGGAGATCTGCTGGATTCCATGCAGGAGGCTATAGAGTACGGAGTATCTTCCTTTAAGGTATTCATGGTATATGATTTCGGAGTATCCGACGGTGTATTCTATAAGGTTCTCGAGAAAGCAAAGCAGTACGGAGCACTGATCGCCGTTCATGCAGAGAATAACGAGATGGTAAATCTTCTTGTTGAAAGATATGCTTCCGAAGGAAAGCTCAGCCCGTGGTATCATTACGCATCACGCCCTGAATTTGTTGAAGGAGAAGCAGACAGAAGAGCTATCGCGTGGGCTAAATCACTCAACACGGCACTGTATATAGTACACCTTGCAGACAAGGAAGGCGTTGAGGCTGTTACTCAGGCTAAGGACGAGGGCTATGAGATCTATGCCGAGACCTGCCCGCAGTACCTCCACTTTACGGATGAGGTATTCAAGAGAGAGGACGGACGCAACTTCGTATGCTCACCTCCGATGAAGGGTCAGGAAAGCCAGGATGCGCTCTGGGAGGCTATCAAGCGCGGCGATATCGATACGATTGCAACAGACCACTGCCCGTTCCAGCAGTCCGAGAAGGATTGGGGCAAGGATGATTTCCGCAAGATTCCTAACGGATGTGCCGGCATTGAGAACATGTATCCTTACATGCTTTCGAAGGCAAACGACGGAGTTATCACATTCCAGAAGGCGGTTGAGCTCTGCTCGTTCAATCCGGCCAGGATCTTCGGCTGTGAGGACAAGGGAAGCCTGTCGGTAGGCAAGGATGCGGATATCGTTATCTATGATCCTGAGAAGAACTTCACTGTTCACAACAGCAACATGCATTCGGATTCGGATCACACCATCTGGGAAGGCCTTGAACTTCACGGATATCCGATCCAGACCTATTCACGCGGACGTCTTGTATACGACAACGGCGAGTTCGTCGGAGAAAAGGGCTGGGGTAAGATGGTAAAGTGCGCTGCAAGAGCACATTGATCCGGCAGGATCCCGAAGCTCCGCATGAAGCATCCGGATCGGATACAGCGGCTGACAGTACAGCGCATGGTGCTTCGGGAGTAGACGATACATACTGAACTAGAGAGTATTTCCGGGAGGGGCATTCCCGGAAGAGGGGTAATATATTTTGCCGCCCTGTCCGGCAGGGTCCGGAGGGGCGGCGCAAAGGAAAGGCGGATCATATGAGTTTTGTATCACAGGTAAAAAAGGGTGAATTGTACGAGCTTTCTCCGGCAGCGGAAAGTGAACTTAAGGCCTCGAAGTATTATAACGAGGATCTTGCACCTACAAAGGTTAAGGAAAGAACCTGGACAACACGAGATGTAGCTGACCTCTGGCTGGGACTTTCGGTTTCGATTCCGGCGCTGGCATTGGCATCCTCACTCGTAGCACTCGGAGTATCACCTCTGCTTGCTATTATCAATGTAATTTTAGGAAACCTTATCATTCTTATTCCTATTCAGCTTAACTCTCATGTAGGAACCAAGTACGGTATTCCGTATCCTATTTACGCAAGACTTACCTTCGGAACTAAGGGAGCACAGCTTTCGAGCGTATCCCGTTCCATTATCGGATGCGGCTGGACCTCTGTTCAGTGCTGGGTAGGCGGAGGCGCTGTAGCGGCTCTGATCGGTATATTTATCAGCTTCTTTGCAGACAATACACAGACCATCGCTCTTCCTGGAAATGACAGCGTTGTTATCGGACAGCTTATCGGCTTCGTAGTATTCGTGCTTGTCTGCGGCTGGGTAGCTTATACCGGCATGGACAAGATCAAGTGGGTTCAGAATATCGGCGGTCCTATCCTTATCGTTGTTATTCTTGCTCTTCTTATCTGGAGCTGCATGACCATCAGTGCTTCCGGACATTCCGTACTGGATGTATTCAGAGAGGGCAACAATGCAGAGCTTATCGAGAAGAACGGAGGATTTGCATTTGTATATCTGGCAGGTCTTACAGGTAATATAGCATACTGGGCAACAGTTGCTCTGAACATTCCTGACTTCTCCAAGATGGCCAAGTCACAGAAGGATCAGTTTAACGGACAGATGATAGGTATGCCGGTTCCTATGGCAGTATGTGCTATCGCCGGCGCTCTTTTCGCACAGGCAACAATGTATGCTTACGGTGAGGCAAGCTTCGACCCTACAACAGTATTCTATTATGTAGACAACAAGATCGCCATCGCTGTCTGCGCTATCGGCGTTATCGTAGCTACACTTACCACCTGCGTTGCAGCTAACATCGTGGCACCTTCAAACGGCTGGTCAAACATCGCTCCTGATAAGATCTCCTTCAAGAAGGGCGTTGTCATCACCATCATTATTTCTATCTTTGTTACACAGCCATGGTTCATCTATGGTTCCGGAGCTTCCTACATCTTCACATGGCTCAACAACTACGGCACTATCATC
>JAQXPY010000127.1 GCA_029100885.1 Clostridiales bacterium
GTTCAGGCTCCTCTTCTATTATTCTAAATGTGTCTGCTTTGAATCGTTTAACGATGCGCTTTGCCAGAGCCGGACCTATCCCCTTAACTGCGCCTCCCGCAAGATATGCCTCAATGGCATCGGCGCCCTCTGGCGGAATGATCTTAAAAGAAGTTACGGAAAACTGTTCTCCGTAAGTCGGATGTGATGTATAGCTTCCTTCGGCCTCTATGGTCTCCCCCGCACTGACATACGGAAAAGTACCAACGAGAGTGATCGGATCACCTCCCTGAGAGGCCTCCAGAACAGAATAATGATTATCTTCGTTATGATATATTATATTTTCGATAAATGCCCTAACGGTATCCAGAGCCTTTAGTCCTCCTGACTGTTTGCAAGCTCAATGAATTTGCCCGTGCCGATGGCAACGGCAGACAGAGGATCCTCTGCCACCATGGTGGTAATGCCTGTCTTCTCCTCTATCAGCTTATCCAGACCGTAGACAAGAGAGCCTCCTCCTGTCATGATAATTCCTCTTTCGTAAATGTCTGATGCAAGCTCCGGCGGTGTGCGCTCCAGAACGTTGTGAACAGCATTCACTATCTGTGCCGCAGCATCGGCAAACGCCTCCATTGTCTCATCGGAGGTCACCTGAACCGTTTTAGGCAATCCGGTCACAAGGTTTCTTCCCCGTACCTCCATAACAAGATTTTCCGGGCGCTTGTACACGCAGCCTACACCGATCTTGATATCCTCCGCGGTCCTCTCTCCTATAAGCAGGTTATGCTTCTTTCTCATATAGCGAACGACAGCCTCATCAAAATCGTCCCCGGCTATCTTGACCGATTCCGACACTACCGGACCGCCGAGGGAGATGACCGCAATATCCGAGGTTCCGCCTCCGATATCCACCACGATATTGCCGAACGGCTTGGAGATATCTATGCCCGCTCCGATGGCTGCGGCTACCGGCTCCTCAATGATCGTGACCTCTCTGGCTCCGGCCTGATATGTAGCATCCTCAACAGCCTTCTTCTCGACCTCAGTTGCACCGGACGGAATGCAGACAGCCACTCTCGGCTTTCTGAGAGTCTTCTTTCCGACTGCCTTATCGATGAAATGCTTGAGCATCTTCTCGGTAAGGGTATAGTCAGATATCACGCCCTGACGAAGCGGACGAACAGCCTTCAGATTGCCGGGAGTCCTTCCGAGCATCAGTCTCGCATCCTCTCCGTAGGCAACAACGTTTCCGCTGCTTCTCTCAACAGCTATTACCGACGGTTCTCTGAGAACCACGCCCTTTCCCTTGATATATACGAGAATGGAGGCGGTGCCGAGATCTATACCTATATCATTGGACATAAGTGAAAAAAGTGCCATTTGTCCCTCTTTTTCCTTAAAAATCTATTAGATTACAGATGTTGGGGCACGCAGAAAACCCCTGCGTTCCCTTATCCTGTCAATTATTGCCGTCTGTGTTGGAAAATTTTATCACAGCGCATTATGTTTTTCAAGCAATGGGTCAAAAACCGTACGAAGTAATCCGAACCACCCGGATATTATGCCCGACCCGAGAATTACCGTCAGAAAAATGCTGAACAGGATCAGAAGCAGTACATGAAGTCTGTTGAAGGGATCTGCTGCCTGATATAACCCGCAGTATTCCATGATATCTCTTATAGGTCTGTGCAGAAAATATATCTGAAGCGTGTTTTTTCCAAGCTCCGTAATTACAGCCATGCGTCTGTTCAGCATTATGCCTATCAGTCCCAGGGAAATGATCATTGCAATGCAGCACCATATCAGATATACCGCCCACAGGCTGCCGTAAAGCTCCTCCGAAAAACGTGAATAGTCGGCTCCGTATACGATCAGATTGTACTTCATCATTGGCCCCTTGGCTCCGAACAGAACCGCAAGGCACAGAACAGCGGCAGCAGCTTCTATCCATCTGCTCCCGAAGCTCATCAGATATTTATCCAGATCCCTCTGTGAGGTATAATAGCCCGCATAAAAAAACGGAAAGAAGCTCAGAGTTCTGTCAAAGGAAAAAAGACAGCTGATATTTATGACATATTTCAGAAATGCAGCTGCGGCAAACATAACCGCCACCACCACAGCCGAGCTTCGTTTTCCTCTGAATCTGCCGAAGACCGGAACAGTCAGATACCATGTTGCCAGGGACATCAGATACCATGGCGCTCCGCTTTCATATATAAATCTTCCGGGCAGCGACGCATAGCCGTAATTCATTCCCTCGGTAATATATACTACAGCTTCAAAGACAAAGTACAGCCACAGCATCTGAACTATCTTTCCCCAGCGAAATCTTCCCTCGGCAATAATGCCCTTAGCATAATAACCGGAAAGCATGACAAAGCACGGCATATGGAATACATATATCAGATATACTATCCCGTCAATAAGCCTTGTATCGCTCCACAGCAGCGGCAGCAAAAAATGACCGATAACAACAAGTATTATCAGCATGCCTCTGACATTATCTATTCTGGCATCCCGCTGTACCCTTCCCTTATAGGTATGCTGGGGAATATGCCTTCTTTTTGTCAATAAACCGGTCATTACAGATCAACAGTAGAGATTCCCAAAAGATAGTCCGCATTATTGTCTTCCGGATGAGCCCACACATGCTCAAGCATCCTGTGGAGCAGTCTTCCGATCTCGGGTCCCTCGGCTGCCCCGTGTGACTTAAGCTCATCTCCGCCCACAGCAAGCTCGGTCAGATATACCGGCTCTTTTGCAGCGGCAATATCGTTATAAATATCTATCAAACCGCAGATATCCTCATCTGCACAGTATTTTTCATATGCAATAGTTCCTGCAGAGACCAGCTTGATACGCAGAAGATCCGCAAACAGCTCCGGGCTCATGCCCGACATGACACGCTTCAGCTCCACCCTGTCCTTCGGTATCGGAGAAAGCACCCGGTCGGAGAGCAAAGCGGCATTTTTCCGCGTAATGTTATCGGCCTTCAGATCCCTCAGCATTTCATCCACGCTTTCCCTGCTCATTCCCTCTGTCAGAAACGCAAATCTGATATACCGGTTTTCCAAAGAGGTACTGCTGTTCAGATCGAAGGCATCCCCTATCGAGGACGCATGCCTCGCATTCCTTTTCAGCCCCATCAGCTGGGCAATATTGATCTCTCTGAAATGCTTTGCTGTATACGGTACTATTCCAAGCTGAAATATCTCCGCCGTCCTCTCGATATGAGCGGAGCATATGAGCTTGCTTACCTCGGTCAGAATTCGTTCTTTGGATACCGCCTTCAGTCTCGGCGCATGATTCGAGATCGCATCCCTTGTTCTGCTGTCAATATCAAAGTCCAGCTGTGCCGCAAACCTGACTGCTCTGAGAATACGCAGTGCATCCTCATCAAATCTGTCGTTGGGGTCTCCCACACATCTTATGACCCTTTTCTTAAGATCCTCTTTTCCTCCGAACAGATCGATGAGGCCTCTTTTCTCATTATACGCCATGGCATTGACTGTGAAATCCCTGCGTCTGAGATCCTCGCTTATCGCATCTGTAAACGTCACTTCCTCCGGATGTCTTCCGTCTTTGTATTCTCCGTCGATTCTGTAGGTAGTGACCTCAAAGGATTCATCATCCAGCATGACTGTGACCGTTCCGTGCTCTATGCCGGTATCTACAGTACGCCTGAAGGCGGACTTTATATCTCCCGGCAGGGCCGATGTCGTAATATCCCAGTCGCCCGGCTGTCTTCCGAGCAGGCTGTCTCTGATGCAGCCTCCCACCGCAAATGCCTCAAAGCCGCATTCCTCCAGCCTTCCAATGATGAAGCTCACCTTCTCCGGCAGCTGTATCTTAAAATATCTCTCTTTTCTTATGCTTCGTTTAGCCATATTTCCTACAAAAGGGACAATCTCCTGTATGAGAATGTCCCCCGATCCTGCACATATAGTTTTTTCTGCTTTTAAGCGGCTGTTTTCTGTCCCGGCATGCTGTACATCGGTATACTATGTATTACTAAGCCGTGCATCGGTACGCTGTATTTCGTATACTTTGCCCGGGCATGCCGTACATCAGTCTGCTGTGGATCAGTATGCTCTGCCCCAGTAGACCATCCTGGCTGCCGGCTTTCCGCAGCATACGCACCTGTCGCTGATATGCTCCTGATCAAACGGAATACATCTCGAGGAAGCTCCGGTCTGATCCTTGATCGCATCCTCACACTCCCTGCTACCGCACCACATTGCCTTGATGAAGCCCTTTTCAGTATCAAGGATGCTCTTCATCTCATCAACAGTCTCGGCTGTAAAGGTATGTGTTTCAAGATGCCTTCTTGCCGCCTCCAGCATATCCTGCTGAATGCTCTCAAGCAGCTCTCCTGCTTTTGTCTCAATCTCCTCCAGTGCAACTGTAAACTTTTCGTGAGTATCTCTTCTGACAAGTATTGCCTGACCGTTCTGAATGTCCTTTGGTCCTATCTCGACCCTGAGCGGAATGCCGCGCATCTCGGAATCAGCAAACTTAAAGCCCGGATTCTTGTCTCTTTCGTCAACTCTGACTCTGAAGCCTGCCGCAGACAGTCTCTCCTTAAGCTCTGCCGACTTTGAAAGAACGCCTTCCTTCTTCTGCATAATCGGACAAATGATGATCTGAACCGGAGCAATATGAGGAGGAAGCTTCAGTCCGTCATTGTCGCCGTGAACCATGATGATGGCACCGATGATACGGGTGCTGACGCCCCATGAGGTCTGATGTACATACTGGAGCTTATTGTCCCTGTCTGTATACTGAATTCCGAAGGCCTTTGCAAATCCGTCTCCGAAGTCATGGGATGTGCCCGACTGGAGAGCCTGTCCGTCATGCATAAGCGCCTCGATCGTATATGTTGCCTCAGCCCCTGCAAATTTTTCCTTTTCTGTCTTCTGTCCCTTTATAACAGGAATTGCCAGCTCCTGCTCGCAGAAATCCGCATACAGGTTGAGCATCTGCTCGGTTCTCTCTCTGGACTCTTCGGCAGTGGCATGAGCTGTATGTCCCTCCTGCCACCAGAATTCTCTGGAACGCAGGAACGGTCTTGTGGTCTTTTCCCATCTTACGACCGAGCACCACTGGTTAAGAAGCTTAGGAAGATCTCTGTAGGAGTGGATCTTTCTCTCATAATAATCACAGAAAAGTGTCTCCGAAGTCGGTCTGACACAAAGGCGCTCCTGCAGCTGCTCATATCCTCCGTGGGTCACCCACGCAACTTCAGGCGCAAATCCCTCGACATGATCCTTTTCTCTCTGAAGCAGTCCCTCCGGGATAAACATAGGCATAGCACAGTTTTCAACACCTGTTGCCTTGAATCTTTTATCCAGTCCATTCTGGATCATCTCCCAGATAGCAAAGCCTGCCGGCTCGAGGATCATGCAACCCTTTACGGAGGAGTAATCACAAAGCTCCGCTTTTCTGACCACATCTGTATACCACTGGGCAAAGTCCACATCCATGGAGGTAATATCTTCTACTAGTTTCTTCTCGTTTTCTGCCATTTTTATTTTCCTCTTTATTTATTCGCAAAGCTTTTTCATTTGCTGCTTTGCGGCTCGCTTCTTGCTCATTTTCTTACCGTCTGCTCCTCAGACCTTTCCGGATTTCATCCGGAAAAACATGCAAGCATGTTTTTCCCGCTTAAATCCGTCAGGTGCTGAACAGTTAAGGTTTTTTTAATATACTAAATCTGTTCGGGCATTTCAAGGATGCCTGCCAAAAACCATAGTAATTTTAGTGTACTATTCCTGACTTTTTTCTGCAAGCTTATTCGAGGGAAAGCAAAAGGACCTGCCGGAGCAGGTCCTTTTGCTTAGAAGGGTTACTAATATTGATCCTGTCGGATATTCTTTTTCCGTTGTTTCCGAAATTAAGGAACCCGCCGTATCTTATACAGCCTTTTCGTCAGGTGTTCCCTTTCTTCCCGGCTTCATTACTACCTCTCCCTTTCCGATAGCCTTTACAGGACATACCAGAACGCAGAGATGGCAGCCTACGCACTTGTCATGATCGCAGCTCGGCTTGCGATTCTCATCGTCCCACTTGATAGCCTGATGAGCTCCGTCAAAACAGGATACATAGCAGCGTCCGCAGCCGATACACTTGTCGGTATCGATCTCAGGATATACCACATAGTCACGGTCAAGGTTTTCTGCCGGGATCATATTTCCGTTGGCAACACCTATAAGCTCCTGAAGACTGTCAACCCCCTGCTCCTCCATGTAATACTCAAGTCCGCTCTTAAGATCATCAATGATCCTGTAGCCATACTGCATTACAGCGGTAGTGATCTGAAGTGTAGTTGCACCGAGAAGTATAAACTCTGCGGCATCCTCCCATGTCTCGATTCCGCCGATGCCTGAGATCGGAACACCAGGAATACCGTCTCTGAGCTGCTGAACAAAACGAAGCGCCACCGGCTTTACAGCCTTGCCCGAGTAGCCGGATACAGAGGACTTTCCGTTGATGATAGGAAGACCTATCTTCCTGTTGAGGTCAACATTACAGATCGATTTGATCGTGTTGATAGCAGCGATACCGTCTGCTCCACCCTCGAGGCAGGCCTTGGCAACCGGAACCATATCTGTTATGTTCGGTGTCATCTTTGCCATCATAGGCAGGCTCGATCCGCGTTTAACAGCCTGACAGAAGCTCTTGCAGAGCTCAGGGTTCGTTCCTACGTCAGATCCCATAGCATGGGAGGTCATCTGCGGACAGGAGAGGTTCATTTCTATCATATC
>JAQXPY010000128.1 GCA_029100885.1 Clostridiales bacterium
AGAGAAGGAAAAGGAATGCCTCAATAGCTCAGTTGGTCAGAGCATCTGACTGTTAATCAGGGGGTCCCAGGTTCAAGTCCTGGTTGGGGCGCTTACATTAACAGCAAGCACAGTCGATGACTGTGTTTTTTTGTGTATAGATGCAACGGTTCGGCAGCGTACGATGACCGAGGTGCAGACGGCAGAGACATTGGCGAGAAGAGAGCCGGAGACGAACTGATTTGCGAATGTGATGCCGTTTGCCGAGCTGTTGCCGGACATTTCTCTTCGAAGCAGGAGTATACTATCTGCAGTGAATCTAACTTTTAACATTAGTACATAATCACCATGTATCAGGCGGCTGTCTGATGCATTTCTTATAAAAGTACAATTTGTTATCTGCAAATGTGATATCATTTCAATACTACTGCTTTAGTAGGTTATTCTTGATGGACAGAGGGTTTTTATGAACAAGAGGTTTAGTTCTATTTTCATTATCAGCTGCACATTGATCCTTATCGCTTTTCTGGTTGTCTTTGCTGTCAGGCTTCCGGCAAGCGTTTATGCAGACAGCGTCTCTTCACAAAATCTTTCATCTGACGCAAAGATTTCTACGCCGACAAATTCTCAGGGAACTGTCGATGGTTCAGATTTGGATAATGACACAGATAATGACACAGATGATGTCTCTGATGATAATCCTGCTTCTTCTGATGACTCTGCAGCCGATGACTCCGATAATAGCATCAAGGATCAGGACAGCTTTACTATCCGATATTATTCCGGTGTACCATCAGATAGCTCCGGCAGTTCTTTTCTGGGTGAGGTATTAGTTGACGCAGGCAATCTTGACAGCTATGGCGGTTATACACTTATTGTACCTGTAGACATATATGACTTCGCTGATGGAACAACCTTTGGCGGCTGGGTCGATGAGAACGGTAATTCTCTTTACAGCTATGTATATGGTGGGGATTATTATATAACTGTTTACCCTTCATCTTCCTGCAGCATTTACTGCAGATCAGCTGCCGAGGATTATTTTATCGAGGATACTGTTCATGTATTCACCTCTGAAAAGGTTAGTCTGGAGGAGGGTGAAGAATGAATTTTCTTAAGAAGCATTTTTCTAAGCTTTCTTCCCTGAGAGCGATAGAGCTCGCTGCTGCAATAGTGTTTATTGCAGGTGCTGCATTTTTGTACAGAGGTTACTCTGTCGATGAATATACAGGGGAGCCGCAGGCAACGGAGACCGTCTCCGACATGTCTTCAAATCCGGTGAATATATCGGAGGAATCAGCATCGGAGGGTTCAACGATCCTGAAGACTGATAGGTCAGCGGAAGGTTCGGCAGAAAGTAACGGACACTCTGCTAATTCGGACGCTTCCTTGAAGAAACTGTCGGAAGAGCGGGTAACTTCGTCAGCTGATACAAATGCGGATGCGTCCTTTCTTTCGGACTCCGGGACGACCGCAGCTTCTGAAGCTTCTGATATTGAACAGTCTGAAGCTGCAGCCATCCTTCAGGGAGTGCCTTTGGAAACCTCCGACAGCGTCACTGAGTCGGTGGAGGATACTTCCGTAATTATTGCTTCCGGCAGTTCCGGTATTATGTACAGCAGCTCATCGGGACCGGGCAGCTCATCATCCTCAGGAGGCTCCTCATCTTCAGCCTCGGACAGTATAACCTTACCCGAGTCGGCTGCTGCCGGATATCCGGTATGCACTGTGACTATCAGCTGTGAACCGTTCCTTGATGATGTATCGGAAGCAGTAAGAAGCAGACTTCCGGCGGACGGCATTATACTCCCTGTTACAGAGGTTGAGTTTCGCAGCGGTGAATCAGTGTATGACGTATTGAAGCGTGTATGCCGTGCCAAGGGCATTCCGTATAGGGCGTCCAGTACGTATTACGGTGCATATGTCAGTTCCATAGATAACCTTTCTGAGAAGTACTATGATTATTCGACCGGCTGGTGCTATTATGTGGACGATGAATATGCTATGGTCAGCTCGGATCAGTGGCAGCTGGAGGGCGGAGAGCATATAGACTGGATCTACGACAGCTGGAGCATGTAATTAATGAACAGAAGCAGGATCAGAAGAATAGCCGGCAACGGCATTATGGGGGCCTTACTTGTAGTATTGCAGGTAGGGCTTTCTTCGATTCCGAATACAGAGCTGGTCACACCGGTTCTTATCTGCTATGCGATAGTATTCGGATCAGAGGCCTATGCCGCGTCCCTGGTCTTTGCATTTCTGGAGATACTGGTATGGGGGCTCGGGCTGTGGAATATCATGTATATCTATATCTGGCCGCTGCTGGTGCTGCTGACCCTCGGGCTAAAGGCGATCATCCCTGAAAATTTGATAGACCGTACCTCCGGGCAGCTGCTTTTCGGGCTGCTTGCCGGTGTATACGGTCTCTGCTTCGGTGCGTTATGTACAATTGTTTATATAGTGGTTTCTCCGGCGACGGCATTTGCATGGTGGGTGGCGGGCATAAAGACCGATATCTGGCACGGCTTCTGCAATCTTACCCTGACTATAATAGTCTACCGCCCTGTAATAAATATCATGCGCCGGGTAAAGCTAAGGGAGAGAAGCTGATATGACAGCCGCCATACTATGCTGATCAGCCTTCTGACAGCCGCTCCCTTACAGAATCCATGATCCTTCCTACCAGTGCCGCTCTGCTGAATGGTGTTATAATATAATATCCGTCTACATAGCTCTTTATCCTGATCGCTATTTCCGTGCTGATCCTTACGGAGAGCTCCTCGGCTGCAGTGCGGTCCAGTCCCTCAAACCTTTCGATAATTTCCCTGTCAACATTAATTCCGTTGATCTCACTGTCCATATAGCGGGC
>JAQXPY010000129.1 GCA_029100885.1 Clostridiales bacterium
ACCTGTCAGATCATGCTCTGTACAGCTGTAGACATCATCGATGATTATGGTCTTTTTATCCAGTGCGGAGATAGCGCATACGCTGGAACGATCCAGCGCCACCGGAGGAAGCTTTGGCATCGAGCCCCCGAGACCATCCTCTGTTCCTAATGTATTATTCTTTGTTATCCTGAAATGCAGCGCATTGTCCTTAAGAATGTAAAAGGTGGCTGCGTCGCAGGATGTGAGCTTCATCAGGATCTTCAGCATATCCTCCCAGAGTCCGTTTATGTCGGTTTCCGAGGATATCCTTATCCCTATCTCCAGGAGTCCGGATATGACATCCTTTGTCAAAGCCATATTTCATCCCCCTCTCTCGCAAAGGTGCAGCTCCTGTCACAGGACGCAGCCTCTTTTTCCATTTTTTCCAGTCTTCCGTCATCCAGATCCCAGGCATAATGCAGCATGACAGCTCTTCCGATTCCAGCTTTTCTTCTCAGCTGCGACCACTCCATCCAGGAGCTGTGTCCCCAGCCACGGAAGGCGTCGATCTTACTGCAGTCAAAGGCTGCGTCGGCAAATATTATATCCGCGCCGGCAAATGCCTCTGTCAGTTCCTCTTCGGCACATTCCGAAAAAAGCTCGCAGTCGAGTGCATATACTGCCGACCTGCCGTTTTTTTCCATACGAAAAAGAAGGCTTCCGCCCGGATGAAAGCCTTTCACACATTTTATTATCACACTGTTATCAAGACCGGCTGCATTCCGGTCGCTCTCATATCTGAAACAAGCCTGCTTTTCAGGTAAAGCTCCGTCACAGGCGTCAATTTTCCTGTTATGCACGGCTTCCCCGCAGGCAATAAAATGCCTTTCCGGATCTGCCATAATCAGACAGTCTCCCTGAGAAACCGGGACAAATTCCATATGCGCCTGCATCATCCCCGGAGCTACCGGCCAGAGATGCGGGCTGAAGGCTGTACCGATCTGTGCCTCTATGGACATACCGTTCTTATCCTCGCCGTAGATGAACAGCCTGACATTCCTGTTAAAGCATACCGGTGACTGATACAGCCCGAGAATGTGATCCATATGAGTATGACTGATGAACAGATGTACCGGCTTAAAATCACCTCTTCGCACATACCATCTGCCGAATTCGGAAAAGCCTGTTCCTGCATCAAATACGATAAATGCCGCTTCCGTTTCAACCGAAATACAGGAGGTATTTCCGCCGAAGCGAAGATACTCCTCCGATGGATGAGGCGAGCTTCCCCTGACGCCCCATATCCTGATGCTGATCTGTTTATCCGATCCCATAGTCAGCATATCATCTGTAGGTACTGTTTCCGTAATACCTGCTCTGTCCGAAGCCGAGTATCATCATGAACAGAGGATTCAGGAAGAACAATCCGAAGGCAAAAAGATAGCCGTGACCGAAGGATCTGGAAAGCTTTATACAAAAAAGCATAATGTTGACACACGCTATCATGGAACAGACACTTGACAGCAAGGATACGGCAGATGATGCGTCCTCTGAATTGGTCAGCACCATTACGATAGAAGCCGCGACCGCAGCAAAGAAAGCCGTGGTATTCCAGCTTGCCCTGTACAGGATAAAATCACTGTACAGCGGAATAAGTGATTTCCAGCCCGGCTCACCGAGCTTTTCAAACACTCTCCACTTTCCGATAACGGTCAGCACGTAATACATTATGACAAAAATAATATATGCCGTTGCCATAGAAATGATGAAACTTAACATTCGAAATCAACTCCTCCTGTCACACTGCGTTATATCATGCCCTCATCCTCGATGAGATCTCTGCTTAGAGCCGCGCTGCAGGCCAGACGGTCGCATCTTTCGTTTTCCGGATGGCCGTCATGCCCCTTGACCCAAATAAAATTGACTTTATGAGGCTCCATGGCTTTCAGGAGCCTCTTCCAAAGGTCTACATTTTTAACAGGTCCGCTGCGTTCTCTCCTCCAGTTGTTCCTGACCCAGTTTTCGATCCATCTCTGATTAAATGCATCTATCAGATATTTGGAATCGCTGTACAGATCGATAAGACACGGTCTGTTAAGTGCTTCGATTCCGGCTATCGCAGCCATCAGCTCCATACGGTTGTTTGTGGTCCTGATATATCCCTGCGACAGCTCCTTCTCATGTACTACTCCGTCGCTGCTGACAAATCTCAGAACCACACCGTAGCCTCCCGGTCCGTCCGGATTTCCCTTTGCTGCCCCGTCTGTAAATATACTAACTGCGCTCATTAATTCCTCATCAATATCAAAGACGATATAAATCGTCTGCTAAGCCGATCATTAAATCTAATTCGCAATCATTCAGCTGCCTGTTTTCAAATCAATTCGTTCCGAGGCTCTGTGCCAGACGCATAAGCTCTGCGGCAAGCTTCTTCTTGTCTGCATTTGCTCCCTCGTAGGCCTTCGATACCTGTGCCGTAAGTGCAGCCATAGCCTTCTCAAGCTCCCTGTCTGCTTCTGTAACATGGAGAGGTCTGCTGCTCTGCTGCTGTGCCGCTCCGTCCGCTGTTTCCTTCTTAAACGGTACAGGCTCTGCGATCTTAAGCCATTTTCCTTCTGCAAGGTCGAACTCAGATCCGCTGTAAGGACACTCTACTTCATATCCTGCCGCTTCTCTGATAAGTCCGGACAGTATCTCCATGGATTCATCCTCACCGTGAACGAGGAATAGTTTTCCGGATACCTTTCCCAGAGCAGCCGCCCATCTGACAAGCTCCGTCTGATCTGCATGGGAGCTCATGTCCCTCATGGTCTCTATATGGGCCGCAACATTTATCTCTTCTCCAAAGAGCTTTACTGTCGGAGCTCCGTCCTGAAGAGTTCTTCCTAATGTTCCCACAGCCTGATATCCGGCAAACACAACTGTACTTTCGGCTCTCCAGAGATTGTGCTTGAGATGGTGTCTGATCCTTCCGGCATTGCACATGCCTGCTGCGGCAAGTATTACCTTAGGCTCCTCATTGAAATTGATGGCAGTGGACTCCTCCGTGGAAACGCTGAGTGTAAGTCCCGGGAAGCTGATCGGGTTGATGCCCTTTTCGATCATCGACAATGCCTCCTCATCAAAGCACTCATGAGGTGCATTCATAAATACATTTGTAGCCTCAACTGCAAGCGGACTGTCCACATATACAGGGAAGCCGTCATGTCCCTTGATCATTCCTCTTTCCTTGAGCTGTCTGATCATATACAGGAGCTCCTGGGTACGACCTACGGCAAAGGACGGTATGACAACGTTGCCGTGTCTGTCCAGTGTCTCCTGAATGATCCGCCTCAGGTCTTCAAGATGATCTATGCCCTTCTCATGGCATCTGCTGCCGTAGGTGGACTCCATCAGAACATAGTCCGCCCCCTCGGTAATATAGGTCGGATCCTTTATTATCGGTTTCTGGCTGTTTCCAATGTCTCCGGAAAAGATAAGCTTTTTTTCTACTCCTTTTTCATTTATCCACATCTCAATGTGAGCGGAGCCCAGCAGATGTCCCGCATCGCGGAATCTGATCTTTACAGTATCCGAAAGCTCGGTTATCTCATTGTACGGGACTACCCTGAACTGATCCAGTACCTTTTTTGCGTCCTCTACGGTATAGTCAGGCTCTACCGGCTCTTTTCCGGCTCTTTTTCCCTTTCTATTGGCATACTCAGCCTCCATTTCCTGAATGTGGGCACTGTCTAACAGCATGATCGAATCCAGATCCCTGGAAGCGGTGGTGGAAATAATGGTTCCGCTGAATCCCTTTACATATGCATACGGGATCATTCCGGAATGATCTATATGTGCATGAGTCAGAAGAATATAATCGATCTCCTTATAGCTGCAGGGAAGCACGGCATTTTCATAAATGTTCTTTCCCTGCTCCATGCCGCAGTCTACAAGTATCTTTGTATCCTCAGTCTCAATAAGATGCTGAGAGCCCGTTACCTCATGGGCCGCTCCGATAAATGTCAGCTTCATACCCTGCCTCCCTCTGAATTGTTTATACTCTAAAATGAACCGCTTTTGTATCCGATCACGCCTTTGCTGCCATGCCTGCCTTATCGGTATCGAGGATCGCCTGCTTAAAGGCCTCCTTTGTTATCTCGTAAGGAACCTCGACAGGAGCCTTGCCCCACTCGATAAAGGTCGCCGCCTTATCGATGAGCTTGTCTATATCCTTAAGATCCAGCTCGATATCCTCCATGCATACAGGAAGATCGATGCTCCTGTAGAAATCTATCAGTCTGTCCCTCATCTCGAGCTTTCCGTCAAAGGTCAGCAGCACCAGAACACCCAGTGCCACGACCTCGCCGTGCAGATGCTTCTCCGCTTTATCACAGACGGTCGTGCCGTAATAGAAGGCGTGAGCCAATGAGCTGTTATAATAATACGGAGGAGTCTTGATGGTTCCTACCACAAGATTGGAAACGATTCCGGTCGTAATAATAATAGTCTGAGCGATCTCCTCCAGCTCAGGTCCCGGCTTTCCCTCCCTCAGCTGTTCCATGGCTTTCTTTCCGTTGGCAATAAGAGAGACTGTCGTACACGGCGCCACTGTAACGCCCATAAGCGGAGTGTTGGTTATTGTGCCTTTTTCCCTTGCCGATCTTGAGGTAAACTCCGCTTCGAATTCCTTGGACATAGCATCTCCTATGCCGGCCCAGAAATACTCTGACGGAGCCTCTGCGATGATCT
>JAQXPY010000130.1 GCA_029100885.1 Clostridiales bacterium
AGAGAAGGAAAAGGAATGCCTCAATAGCTCAGTTGGTCAGAGCATCTGACTGTTAATCAGGGGGTCCCAGGTTCAAGTCCTGGTTGGGGCGCTTACATTAACAGCAAGCACAGTCGATGACTGTGTTTTTTTGTGTATAGAGGTAACGGTTCAGCACGGACTGAAGGACAGACGGCAGAGACATGAGCAAGAAGCGAACGACAGTGAGCGGATTTCGAATGTGATGCCGTCTGCCGAACTGTTGCCGGACAATAAAACTTAGAGCGGAAATGTACTCGTATATTTCCTGCCATTCAGAATAGGAGATCATTGTATGATTATATTGAACGCTGTTTTAGAGGATGCTGAGGAGCTTCTGAACATATACGCTCCTTATGTGTCAGATACGGCTGTTTCATTTGAATATGACATACCTGACCTTGAGGAGTTTCGCGGCAGGCTCGTTTCAATAAGCGCTCACTATCCTTATCTGAAGGCTGTTGAGGGCGAACACATTGTAGGTTACGCATATGCGTCTGCGTTTAAGAACAGATCAGCTTACGACTGGTCGGTGGAATCTACGATATATCTTAGACAGGCTGCCAGAGGCAAGGGGATCGGCAGAGAGCTGTACAGCGCGCTGGAAGCAGAGCTCAGGCACAGAGGCTTCCTTAATATGAACGCATGCATTGCTGTACCGATTTCAGAGGATGATCCTTTTCTGACCGATGCCAGCAGAAGCTTTCATTTGAAACAGGGCTTTTCCGAGGTCGGTATTTTTCATAAGAGCGGATATAAATTCGGTCGATGGTATGACATGGTATGGATGGAAAAGCTGCTCGGAGACCATTCCGAAAGCATTTCTCGTCCGTTATTTCTTTAATCACGAATAAATTCTGCCGGATTCCGGATAGTTCCTTATTATCAGGGATGGTTCTTATCTCTTCATAAGCTTTCAAAATTACTTACAAAAATTAAATTATATTACTGATTTTTTTGTTCAATTGTTCTGCTTATCATGGTATCATGATATCTGAAGCTTTCATGATAATGGTTTATATATTTTTTCGATAAAGGAGAAGTCATTAAACAAGATGAGCGAAACAAGCTACAGAAAAGATCTATGGAGACTTTCGGACAGGAATGAGTGGCTCGGCAGCTATGCTGAGATGGTTAATCGTGAGGACCTGGTTCATTTTGATAAAATGTATTCAGGCTCCGGCAGAGGTACCTCTCTGTCTGCTTCATTCAGAACCGGCTCCCGTGTCGGCAGCGGTGCCGGACAAGGGCAGGGATTCGGCTATGGTTTTGGGTACGGGCAGAGTTCAGGAAGAGGCTCCGGATATTTTTTGGGATTTAGTTCCGGTCGTTTTGGTTCAGGGTCAGGATATTTCAGAACAGGATCATTTCGGTCAGGTTTTATTGGAGGCTCCTACAGATCCGGTTCTGTCAGGACAGGCTCTGGCCCGGGACCGTATTTTGTCGGCTCGGGAGCATATAGAGCATCCTGTCGTCAGGACATGACATATGGTATGAATGTTGAGCTCGGTGTCTGCGGTCTCGGCTATGGCATCGGACTTCTTTGAGGCTCGTTCCATGAGGGCGTTTCATTCCTTCTGGTCCGAGCCTAACAGATCCAGACACAACGGAAGCATCGTATTCCCTGATTTTGAGCAGCTGACCGCTATTCTGTCTGCTTTGGAATGGAGATCTCATTCCGGTCCTGTCTGTATGATAACCGACAGTGACGGCGCCGAATATTTCAGGAGAGCAGGGCTGTCGGTTTTCTGGGATTCGACGGAGACGGCTTTGGATGATCTTTCCGGCAAGACTGATCCGTTTCTCTTCTGGGCCGCGGGCAAGCTGTACAGCCTTAAGACCATGAAGGCTCCTTGTGTAATGCTCGACACGGATATCATTATCTGGAAGGATATCCGGGATATGCTTTCTGCCGATGTGGTCGCAGCTCATCCTGAGCAGTTAAATGAAAATGTTTATCCTGACAGAGCTGTTTTCAGGCTGAAGAACGGGTATGAGTTTCCTTCAGAATGGGATTTTTCATTGGATGCTGCAAATACCGCATTTTTGTATATCAGGAATCAGGATTTTTTGGAGCATTATGTGGATCGGGCTGCGGAGTTTTTCGCAAACGTTGAAGCAGAAGGCTTAAACCCTGTTACAGCTATGTGCTTTGCGGAACAGAGAGTGCTGCCGATGTGCGCGGCTGCAAAAAAACAGTCCATAGGATTTCTGTTTGATATTTGTGATGCGGATATTCAGGACATCGCCACTCATACATGGGGCTTCAAGCAGGTTCTGGAGGAGCTGCCGGAGTCCAGATATCAGTTCTGTATGAGATGCGTTCGCAGGATAGCTGTGGATTTTCCTGAATTTGCGGACAGATTGAAGCAGTGCCCGGATCTTGCTGCATATTATGAGGATTATTGCAGAGAGCCTAAGTAGAACGGCTTGCGAATAGTCTTGCCGGGTGCTGAACGGCAGCAAAATTTCTAAGCAGCAATAAGAATCCAAAGCGGCAGCATAAATCCAAGGCAGCATGTGACTGAAATAATGCGGTCTTTACTGCCTCAGTGTTATGCTGCCGTCTTCGTCTATATTCAGGGAGCATCCGAAAAATGCCGTCATCGCGTCGATAAGATATCTCGTATCTTTTACTCCTGCGGTCTCGTAAGGTGAATGCATGGCAAGCTGCGCTGCTCCGATATCAGCAGAATAGACGGATACGTGAGAACCTGAAATACTGCCGAGAGTAGAGCCGCCCGGAATGTCGGAATTGTTTACATACTCCTGAAAAGGAATACTGTTTCTCAGGCACAGCTCTCTGAATACGGATGCCGAGACGGCGTTTGTGGTATATTTTCCTGCGGCACTGTGCTTGATCAGGATCCCATGGTTCATGTATACATGATTTGTAGGGTCGTTCTTGTCAATGTGGTTCGGATGCACCGCATGACCGTTATCCGCTGAGAGCATGAAGCTTCGGGACAGCATGCACAGAGACTGCTCATGTGAGATACAAAGACAGGAAAGGATCCTGTCCATCACTGTCTTAAGATATTCGGAATCGGCTCCGTTCATCGTGCAGCTGCCGATTTCCTCGCTGTCGAAGATGCAGCACACGGAAATGCTGTCTGATTTCTCAGCAGACAGCAAGGCTTCGATGGAAGAAAAGACACACATGAGGTCATCAAGGCGAGGAGAGGAAATATATTCCCTGTCAGCTCCCCAAATGCAGGGACGGCTGCGGTCATACAGGAACAGGTCGTAGCCAAGTATATTTTCAGCCTTTGTCCGTGCCTCTTTTGCCAGCATATCTTTAAAACGTCCGTGTATCTCCTCCGATCCCATCAGAGGAAGCATATCGGACTGTATCCTGAATGCGGTACCTTTGTTTGCTTCACGGTTTAAATGAATTGCAAGGCTTGGAAGCATGACCAGATCCCTGTCGAAGCTTATCAGTTCGGATCTCAGTCTTCCTTCGCCATCCCTTACGGTCAAACGGCCGGCTATGGAAAGCGGGCGGTCAAACCAGGGAGCACACAGCATTCCTCCGTATTTTTCAACATTCAGCTCTGTATATTTGCCGTCGCGAAGTATCTCGCAGTTTTCCTTCAGCTTAAAGGATGGAGAATCACAATGTGATGCTGTCATATGAAAGCTGTGTGCCGTGCCCTCAGGCAGCCTGAAGGCTATCAGAGACGAGTCCGCTCGAATCGTATAGTAGCTTTTTCCGGGAACAAGATGCCATTCTTTTTCGTAACAAAGCTTCTCATAGCCGGCATCATCCAGCCTCCCGGAAATATTTTTTACGGTATGAAAGCAGGTCGGCGATGCCTGAATGAAATCAAGCAGCCTTGAAGCCACAGCTTCAAAATCCTGTGCCGAATACTTCTGCGCCGAATACTCCTGAGCCGAATACTCCTGAGCCGAAAGAGTATCCGGCTCATTTCCTTGCTTTATATTATTATTATTATTATTATTATTCATTTCATTCCTTTTTTGATACTGTCGTTATTGTTATGTGCTACTTTCGTTATTGATAGATGCAATATATAATTATGGCAATTTTACCGGGAAGAATCAAGACGATGTGAATAAATGGAGCAAGTATAGTAAGGCTTTTGCCGGTTGAAGAAGTTGAAGAAGTAAAGCAATTCTACTCGGAGGTGCTTGAAATGCCTATGCTGAGGAGCTGGGGCGAAGAGGGAACCGAGTCATACGGAATGATGTTTGATACAGGAAGCGGAGTGATTGAGGTGTTTGCCGAGGCTAAGGAACAGCTTTTGCAGGGAGCGATAAGACATTTTGCGCTTTCTACGGAGGAGGTTGACAGATGTGTGGAAAAGGTAAGGGCTGCGGGCTATAAGATCACTATGGAGCCTAACGATATCGTTATAGGATCCCAGCCTCCGCTTCCGGCAAGAATAGCGTTTGTTATCGGACCTGTCGGAGAAGAGATAGAATTTTTCTGTGAGAAGTAAATTATGAGGAGATTGTCAAAGATATTAAAGGCATCATTGATGATCTCCTCTTTTTTTTATTTTATAAGAACCCTGTTTTAATCTAATTGGCAGGATCGGACTCCTGGCCTGACCTGCTGTGCTTCCAAATTGTAATCCGGCGCAGCGCTCCGGGGATCGGATCATAAGCCGTATGTGAAAAATATGTAAACATATGTAAACATATGTAAGCATATGAAATCATATTTTTTACATACGGTTCTTATTATATCTAATGGTTTCCATAAAAAATAATGTGTCGACAGTATTAGGAAATAGTTGTATAATAATTACAAAATAGTCCGAAAAACAAATTGAATAATTTGTGAAAACGACCAATTTCCGTATTGTTCATGCGGGGATTGAGTTATTGTATATAAGGAGAGAATATGGCGGAAAAATGGGCGGAGCAATTCAGAGCCGGCGAGCTGACTGACGGCTGGCACTATTTCGGAGCACATCCGTGTGAAAAGGATGGTATGAAGGGCTGGAATTTCTGCGTTTGGGCACCGAATGCAAGAGCAGTTTCTGTTGTGGGAGACTTTAACGGATGGGAGCCGGGGGTCAATCCGCTTGAAAATGAGCTCGGTATCTGGCAGGGCTTTATCCCGAGGCTGGAGCAGTATGCGGTGTATAAATTTGCGATAGAGGCTCAGGACGGCACTGTCAGGTTTAAGGCGGATCCTTATGCCTTTCATGCCGAGACACGGCCTTCAAACGGCAGCAAGCTCTACGGGCTTAAGGCTTTTGACTGGTCCGACGAAGAATATATCAGGTCGAGAAAAGACCGCAGACTGTATGACGGTCCGCTTAATATCTATGAGGTCCATATCGGATCATGGAAGCAGCGGAGCAACGGGGATTTCTTTGATTACAGGTCATTTGGATATGAGATTTCCAAATACGTCAAGGAGATGGGCTTCAATGCGGTGGAGCTGATGCCTATCACAGAGTATCCTCTGGATGATTCGTGGGGATATCAGGTCACCGGATATTTTGCACCTACATCAAGATACGGAACTCCCGAGGATGCAAAATGGATGATAGATTATCTCCACAAGGAGGGAATCGCAGTCATTCTTGATTGGGTACCTTCACATTTCTGCAAGGACGGCTTCGGTCTTATAGACTTTGACGGAGGAAGCTGCTACGAATATGCCGACCCGAACAAGAAGGAGCATGCTTCATGGGGTACCAGAGTGTTTGATTTCGGAAGACCTGAGGTGATCAGCTTTCTCTGCTCGTCCGCAAGATACTGGCTGGAGGAGTTTCATGTGGACGGCCTCCGTGTGGATGCGGTAGCATCGATGCTCTATCTGGATTACGACAGGCCTGACGGACGCTGGAGTCCTAACAAGTACGGTGGAAAGGAAAATATCGAGGCCATAGAGTTCCTCAGAAAGCTCAACAGGATGGCGTTCTCGGTCAATCCGTATGTGATGATGATAGCCGAGGAGTCAACGGCATGGCCTATGGTTTCAAAGCCGGTGGAGTCGGGCGGACTCGGATTTAATTTCAAATGGAATATGGGCTGGATGAACGACATGTGCCATTATCTGAAAATGGATCCGTTCTTCCGCAAAGACAATCATAATGACATTACCTTTTCTCTTATGTATGCCTTCAGTGAGAATTTCATTCTCCCTATGTCACACGATGAGGTGGTGCATATGAAGGGCTCCCTTGTCAACAAGATGCCGGGAGCATATGAGAACCAGCTGAAATGTGTAAGAGGCTTTTACTCATACATGCTCACGCACCCTGGCAAAAATATGCTCTTTATGGGTCCGGAGATAGGACAGTGGCATGAGTGGGATTCCAAGGGTCAGCTGGACTGGTATCTGCTGGACAACAGGCTGAACAGGCAGCTTCAGACATTCTTCAAGGAGATTAACAGATTTTATCTGGAGAGTCCTGAGCTGTGGGAGGTGGATTACGAGCAGAGCGGCTTTGAGTGGCTTGTGACAGACGATACCCGCAATAATATGGTCGTATTTTTGAGGAAGGACAAAAAGGGCAATGATCTGCTCTGCGCGGTAAATTTCTCACCTAATGAGATAAGCAATTATCGAGTCGGCGTGCCAGAGCGCAGAAGATATGTGCCTGTATTTAATACCGATAAGGAAGAGTTCGGAGGCACAGGCTTTGGAGATACGCAGCCGGTAAAGGTCGAGAGGATAGAATCAAACGGCAGAAACGCCTCTGTTTCCATCAGGATCCCTGCCTTCAGCGGAGTGTTTTTCAGAGGAGAGGGCAAGCTTCCTAAGCTCAGAAAGAAAAAAACATCTTCAGAGACAGCTGCTGCAGAGAAAAAATCAGCAGTCGAAAAGAAGGCGTCAGCCAAAAAGGAAGCGTCAGCCGTAAAGAAAGCTGCAGGAAAAAAATCAGCAGTCGAAAAGAAGGCGGCAGCCGGGAAAAAGACAGCACAAGGTAATATCCAGGAAAATAACACAGCCGGGATCGTATGAACCGTCGGAACCGCCGCAGCAGCCGTAACAGTCGCAGCAGCTGTAATGGTCCGGCAGACCGGCGCTTTCGGATCAGATATGTTATAAAAAGGGTTTATATATTTAGATAAGGAGAGAAGCTTATGAAGAAGGAATGTGTTGCTATGCTTTTAGCGGGCGGACAGGGCAGCCGTCTTTATGTCCTGACCGGCAGTGTAGCAAAACCTGCAGTTTCATTTGGAGGAAAATACCGCATTATTGACTTTCCGCTGTCAAACTGCACCAATTCCGGTATTGATACAGTAGGCGTGCTTACACAGTACAGACCTCTGGAGCTCAACAGCTATATCGGAAGCGGTCAGGCCTGGGATCTTGACTCGTCCGTCGGCGGAGTACATATACTGCCACCGTACATGGGATCCTCAGGAGGCTCATGGTATAAAGGAACAGCTAATGCCATCTACCAGAATATCGGCTTTGTGGATATGTATGATCCGGATTATGTGGTTATCCTTTCGGGAGATCATATCTATAAGATGGATTATGCAAAGATGGTCGATGCCCACAAAAAGGCAGGAGCAGCCTGCACGATCTCCGTTATGGAGGTTCCGTGGGCTGATGCCTCCAGATTTGGAATCATGAGCGTTGATGCCGATATGAACATCACAGAGTTTGCCGAAAAGCCGAAGGAGCCAAAGAGTAATCTGGCATCGATGGGAATCTATGTATTCTCATGGAAGGAACTCAAGAAGTATCTGAATGAGGACGAGGCAGATCCGGCATCCGAGAACGATTTCGGAAAGAACATTATTCCTAATATGCTCAAGGCAGGGGAGAAAATGCTGGCATACCGCTTCGAGGGCTACTGGAAGGATGTAGGAACCCTCGAGTCCCTTTGGGATGCTAATATGGATATGCTGACACCTGACAGCGGACTGGACCTTCTGGACAATTCATGGCCGATATATGCTCAGACGGTTGCCGCTCCTGCAGCATTTATAGGAACGGAATCAGAGGTCATTCACAGCGCCTTCAACAGAGGTGATGATATAGAGGGCAAGGTGGAGGAATCCGTTCTTTCCCAGAATGTTACAATTGAAAAAGGAGCTGTTGTGGATCATTCCGTTCTTTTCCCGGGCGTCAAGGTCGAGGCCGGAGCGGTTATAAGCTATGCGATCATCGGTGAAGGCTGCGCTATCGGAAAGGACTGCCGTATAGGAGAAGCACCGGGCAAGTCAGATGGAGAGTGGGGAGTTACCGTTCTCGGACCGGGCTGCAGTGTTGAAGCAGGCAGAGTGATCAAAGCAAAGAGAATGCTCGACAGCGAGGGTAAGGAGATAGCAAGATGATTGGAATTCACGGTATAGTTTTTGCATATCAGAAACGAAATAATCTTCAGGAGCTTGTATCCATGCGTGCATCCGCATCCGTTCCGTTCGGCGGCAGATATCGTGCTATCGACTTTGCGATATCAAATCTGGTAAACGCCGGAGCGAAGGACGTCGGGGTACTGGTTCAGGAGAGATATCAGAGTCTTCTTGACCATATCGGAACCGGAAAGGATTTTGATCTGTCCAAGAAGAGAGGAGGACTGCGTATACTGCCTCCGTTCTCCATCAGAGACGGTCATGGCTCGGATACCTTCCGCGGCAAGATGGAGGCCCTCTGCGGCGTCAGGTCATATATTGCGGACATCCGTCAGGAATATGTCGTAATGATGGACGGAGACCTTGTTACAAATCTTCCTCTGCGTCAGATAGTTGACAACCACATCAAGAGTGATGCGGATATCACGGTGGTCTGCGGAAATGACAGCTTCTATGTGGACAGCGGAACGTATTTCCAGACAGATGAAACAGGCAGAGTTAATGATGTTCTTTACAACATACATACTCCGAGGGGAAGAAGAGGACTGGAGGTATATATCCTTTCCAAGAAGCTGCTTCTGGAGATAGTTGATGACTGTCTGTCACATGACAAATACAGCCTGCGCCGCGATGTGCTTCAGGCCAAGAAGGACGAGCTTGTTATAAAGACGTATGTATGGAACGGCTTTGCCGCACAGGTAAGATCTGTCAAGGAGTATTTCGAGCGCAGCATGCAGCTGCTCAATCCGGCCATCAGAAAAGAACTGTTCTGTGAGGAAAGACCGATCAGGGCTAAGAGTGCGGACAAGTCTTCGGCATATCTGGCACCGGGAGGAAGTATTCACAATTCGCTTATTGCCGACGGCTGCAGCGTTGCGGGAACCGTTGAAAATTCCATTCTGTTCCCGGGCGTAGTAGTTGAAAAGGGTGCGGTTGTCAGAAACAGCGTACTGTTCAAGGAGACCTATGTCGGAGAAAGAAGCGAGACTGCATTTGTTATTGCCGATAAGAGAGTATCACTCTCTGCAGGAAGCACCATAATAGGAAGCGCATCATATCCTATTGCCATTGCCAAGGAGAGCAAGATCTGATAAACATCAGCGCGATGCTGAAAAAGAGACCGGGAGACGGAGCAAAAAGCTTTCGTTTCCCGGGTTTTTGCTTCCCTGCCCTTTTACTAAGGCTTCACGGAACACCGGATTTATGGTAGTATTAAAAAATAGGTGAGTAATATAAGGAGGAAGCGTGATGAAGGTTTTATATGCAGCCTCAGAAGCAGTACCATTTTGCAGGACGGGAGGATTGGGCGATATTGCCGGATCTCTGCCGCCGGCTCTCGCGGCATCAGGGATCGAGACAGCGGTCGTTCTGCCATTGTATCAGACGATCAGGGAGCATTTTTCGTCCCAGATGGAGTTTGTCGTAGCGGATCATGTGATGCTGTCCTGGAGAAGAGCATACTGCGGCCTGTTTAAGATGGTCAGAAACGGTATCACGTTCTATTTCATAGATAACGAGCAGTATTTTGACAGAGAAGCCCTGTACGGACATATCGATGACGGGGAGAGATTTGGTTTTTTCTCCCGGGCGGTGGTCTCCATGCTCATGTATATGGATTTTAAACCGGATATCATTCACTGCAACGACTGGCAGACATCCCTGATACCTGTTTATCTCAGAGTGGAGGGAGAAAGGGAGCCATGGCTGCGTTCCATCAGAACGGTGCTCAATATACATAATATTGAATATCAGGGACAGTTCGGACCGTATACTCTCGGAGATATCTTCGGTCTGTACAGGACTTCGGTCGATGACGGCACGATGATCATGAACGGCAGTGTCAATCTGCTCAAGGGTGGGATCGTCTGCGCCAATGCGGTCATCACTGATTCTCCGACATACGCCAACGAGATCAGGCTGGAGTATTTCGCTCATGGACTGGAATCGGTGGTACAGAGAAATTCCTTTAAAATAAAGGGTATTTTGAACGGTTTGGATATTGTGAAGTACAACCCTGAGATTGACAAACTGCTTGCCGTTAATTACAATTTAAACTCTATCGAAAAAAAGAAAAAGAACAAGGCTCATCTCCAGTCTGTTATGGGACTCAAGCAGAAGGAGGATATCCCGGTCATCGGTATTGTATCCAGGTTAGTGGGACACAAGGGCTTTGATCTCGTCTGCGAGGCCTTCGGTGACATCATGAAGCTGGGAGTCCAGCTGGCAGTCATCGGACAGGGCGAGACCAGATATGAGAACTTCTTCAGATGGGCCTCGGAGCAGTATCCGGGCAGTGTCGGATATAAGCATGGCTTTAGCGACGATACGGCGGTAGCGATCTACGGAGGCTCCGATCTGTATCTGATGCCTTCAAGATCCGAGCCGTGCGGTCTGTCACAGATGATAGCCATGAGATACGGTGCTATTCCTGTAGTCAGAGAGACGGGAGGACTGAAGGATACCGTTAAGCCTTATGAGGCCATGAGAGATATCGGAACAGGCTTTGTGTTCAATTCCTATACCCCGGGAGACATGTTCTTTATGATCAATCAGGCGGTCGAGCTCTACAGACATAATCCTGAGGCGTTCCTCCATATGCAGAAGAGAGATATGGCTCAGGATTTCAGCTGGGACAGCAGCGCCGCAAAGTATAAAGAGGTATATGAGTCGATCATGCACTGATCGGGACTGCGGGATTCATTGCAGCGACAATATAATAAACCGGTTTTGATCTTACCGTTGCTGCCATAACCGGGCAGCAGAAAAGATAAAATAATATGGGGAAGGTTAATAAATGACAATTTCAAGTACAGTCGAAATGGAAAGAGCCTTAGTTGATAAGCTGATGATCCACTTTGGCAAAACTGCTGAGGAAGCAAGTGATTCCGAAATGGTCAAGGCCTGTGCTCTGGTGATCAGAGATCAGATGGCAGTCCGTGAGGTTGAGACAAGAAAGAAGACACTTAAGGATAAGAAGAAGCAGGTGCATTATCTGTCTCTGGAGTTCCTGATGGGACGCAGCCTGATGAAGAATGCATTCAATCTGGGTATACTGGATACGCTTAAGGATGCCCTCCGGAATCTTGGATTTAATGCATCCGATATTTTTGAGACAGAGCCTGATGCGGCTCTCGGAAACGGCGGTCTGGGAAGACTGGCTGCCTGCTATCTTGAGTCGATGACAACACTGGAAATCCCGGCAACAGGATATTCTATCTGCTACGAGCTCGGTATCTTCAAGCAGAAGATCATTGACGGTCAGCAGGTCGAGCTGCCGGATAACTGGCGTTCTATAGGAGATGCCTGGCTTCTGCCTAAGCCTGAGGAGTCGGAGGAGATTCTTTTCGGAGGAGAGGTACATGAGTACTGGGAGAACGGAAAGAACAGAGTTGTACTTGAAAACGCCACAAAGGTTACAGCCGTTCCATGCGACATGATCATTGCCGGCTACAATACCAGACATTCAAATGTTCTTCGTCTCTGGGATGCCAAGTCCTCCAATCCGGTAGATATGTCCTTCTATTCCAGAGGAGAGTATGTCAAGGCGGTCGAGGAGCAGGCCATGGCCGAAAGTATTGCCAAGGTACTTTATCCTGAGGACAAGCATTCGGAGGGTAAGTCCCTGAGACTTAAGCAGCAGTATTTCTTTGTGTCTGCTACTATTCAGAGCATAGTACGCAAGCATCTTGCCGTATACGGAACACTGGACAATTTCCATGAGAAGAATGCGATCCAGATCAACGATACCCATCCTACTCTGGTCATTCCTGAGCTTATGCGTCTCTTTATGGATGAGCACGGAATGTCATGGGATAAGGCATGGAGCATAACCACCAAGTCCGTGGCCTACACCAATCATACGGTAATGTGGGAGGCGCTGGAGCGATGGCCTCAGGGACTTATTACCAGAAGGCTTCCTCGTATATGGCAGATCATTGTTGAGATCGCAAAGCGCTGGCAGAGGCAGTGTGAGGAGTTTTACCATGACGACTCCAAGGTTAAGGAGCTGGCTATCATCTGGGACGGAGAGGTGCGCATGGCAAACCTCTGCGTTGCAGGCGGCATGGCCGTTAACGGTGTCAGTGCTCTCCACTCGGATATTCTGAAGAATGACGTATTCAAGTATTTCTATCAGATGACTCCGGAGAAGTTCCAAAATGTCACAAACGGTATCGATCATCGCCGCTGGCTCGGTGAGATTAATCCGGGTCTTGACAAGCTGGTTCGCGAGCGTACAGGCGGCGGCAATTATCTGAGTGTACCTTCGGAGCTCAGAAAGCTGGATAAGTATGCCGATGACAAGGAGGTTCTGGACAGGCTCGAGAAGGTCAAGCTTGAAAACAAGAAGTCCTTTGCAGATTACATTTTCAAGGAGCAGGGTGTTGTCCTTGATCCGAATTCCATCTTTGATGTTCAGGCCAAGAGACTTCACGAGTATAAGCGTCAGCTGCTCAATGTCATGCATATCGTGTATCTGTATCAGAGTCTGCATGAGGATCCGAATGTGATAAGCACTCCGCAGACCTTCCTTTTCGGAGCCAAGGCGGCTCCGGGCTATGATGTGGCAAAGCGTATCATTCGCCTTATCAACTCACTGGCAGCTGCTATAGACAAGGATCCTGTCTGCAAGGACAGGCTGAAGGTGGCATTCCTGGAGAACTACAGAGTTTCTCTGGCAGAGCATCTTATGCCGGCAGCGGAGGTTTCCGAGCAGATCTCAACAGCCGGAAAGGAAGCCAGCGGAACCGGAAACATGAAGTTCATGATAAACGGAGCGCTTACCATAGGCACACTTGACGGAGCCAATGTTGAAATGCATGAGGTTCTCGGAGACGAGAACATGTTCCTGTTCGGACTTCATGCGGACGAGGTCGTATCTCTCAAGAGAGAGGGCTACAATCCGCAGAGGATATATTCACAGGACGAAAGGATCCGCAGAGTCTTAGACAGGATCAGAGACGGCTTCGGAGACGGAGAGCGGTATGAGGATCTTTACAACAGGCTGCTTATGGGAGCCGGCGGCAGCAGTGCTGATGACTTCATGCTTATAGCGGATTTCAACAGCTATCTGGATGCACAGCATCGCATGCAGGAGACATATCTTGACAGAGAGCTGTGGAACAGAATGAGTCTTCACAATATTGCGCGTGCGGACATTTTTGCCGCAGACCGCGCTATTGCACAGTATGCAGATAACATCTGGCATGTAAATCATAAATAAACAGGGTACTCCGGCAGTTCACACAATTATATAGCAGGCTGAACTGCCGGAGTTTTATTTTTCTGCAGTTCATATGGATTTATCAAAGCATGAACTGCCGGTATTTATTATATATGGAAGCATATCATAACAGCAGAGAGAAAAGATTCCGCACACCCTTCGGGGCATTGCAGGCGGGACAGAAAACAGAGATACAGATAGATATCTGGAACGGCGACCCTGAGTCGGCGACTTTCAGACTGTGGAACGACAGGACCGGAGAGCTGCGCATACCTATGAGGCTTGTCAGGCGTGCAGGCGGCTACACAGCATATTCGGAATTCTGTCCTGAGGAGCCGGATCTGTTCTGGTACAGATTTGATATAAGAGACAGAAACGGAGAGATGTATTTTTACGGACCTGTATCGGGAAAAACCGGAGGTACGGGAAGACTGTACACAGATGCTGCTCAGTGCCCGTCCTATCAGATAACGGTGAGCCGCAGGAGGAAAGTTCCGGAATGGTACAGGAAGGGAATCGTATATCAGATATTTCCTGACAGATTTTCCCGTTCAAAGGACGATACTGAAAAGAAGCTGGAAGCAAGACTTGAGGGACACAAGAAGGGACCGAAAAGAAGGATCGTTCCATGGAACAGACCTGCCGCATATGAAAAGAAAAAGGACGGCAGTATAGCCGCATGGGATTTTTACGGAGGCAGTCTTAAGGGTGTAGAAGAAAAGCTCCCGTACCTTGAACAGCTGGGAATTAGTGTTATCTATCTGAATCCGATCTTTGAAGCCGCAAGCAATCACCGCTATGATACAGGAAACTACAACAGGATCGATCCGCTCCTTGGAAACGAGGAGGATTTTGTCAGGCTGTGTGCGAAAGCGAAGGAACATGGTATTTCCGTGATACTGGACGGCGTTTTCAATCATACCGGCTGCGACAGCATATACTTTAACAAGTACGGCAACTACCCGTCAGTTGGGGCATATCAGAGCGAGACTTCCGAATACAGGGACTGGTTCAGCTTTAATCCGGAGGTTCCGGACGGCTATGACAGCTGGTGGGGAGTTGGAGATCTGCCGAATATCAGAGAGGAAAATGAGAGCTACCGCAGCTTTATTTTCGGAGGTCCCGAAAGCATTGTCAGAAAATGGATGAGGCTGGGAGCTAAGGGCTGGAGACTGGATGTGGCGGATGAACTCCCTGATGATTTTATCGCAGAGATCAAAACAGCCATGCTTAAGGAAGCTAATGACGATGCGCTTCTGATGGGCGAGGTATGGGAGGATGCGTCCCGCAAGGAGGCCTACGGAGTTAAACGCAGATATTTCCAGGGTGATGAACTGGACTGTGTAATGAACTATCCGTTCAGAGACGGAATATGCAAATATCTGACGGGCGGCTGCACTGCGGAGGATTTTGCTGAGGTCAATTATTCCCTGTATGAGAATTATCCGGCGGAAGCCTTTTATGCCGGGCTCAATCTGATCGGAAGCCATGACAGGATGAGGATACTCAGTATTTTAGGGGAGGCACCTGCAGAGAACACGCTGACCGAAAAGGAAAAGACAGTATTCAGACTGGACGAGGAGAGCAGAAAGCTTGCCAAGGCCAGGCTGTGGCTGGCAGTGCTTATTCAGATGACCATGCCGGGTGTTCCGTGTATTTATTACGGAGACGAGGCCGGTATGGAGGGCTATTCGGATCCTTATAACAGAGGCGCATTTCCTTGGGGACATGAGGATGAGGACTGTCTTAACATATACAGAAACGCTATAGGCATAAGACGCTCTCACCGCATTTTTACCGATGGAGATTTTGAACCGTTTGCCCTGAATGAGGATGTATTCGCTTTCAAAAGGACTCTGGAAAATGAGACCGTTGTCGTTATCATCAACAGGAATGCGGGTGAAAAGCATAGGATAAGGATCAGAAAATACGGAGAATACTGCGCGGATCTCCTAAGCGGCAGAGAATATACATCAGCCCAGGGGGACGACGACAGCATAGAGCTTGAGCTGGATAAGACAGGCTCTGCTGTGATCTACTTTTCTCCGAGGCAGAGACTGGGCAGACTCCTCGAAAACGGTACCGGAGTTCTGTGTCACATTACAAGCCTTCCGAATGACGGAAGGCAGGGAGTGATCGGACCGCAGGTATTCAGGTTTCTCAATATTCTTAAGGAGCATGGAGAAAAATACTGGCAGATACTTCCTCTCAATCCTGTCGATCCTACAGGCAGTCCATATGCCGGAACCTCAGCATTTGCAGGCAACATGAATCTGCTGCCGTATTCGATGGAGGAGCTGAAAAGGCAGCACAGCGTTTATCTGATGCGTACAGGAGTAGTGCGCTCTGCCGGAATGTGCAGTGAAAAGGGAGATGAGTATGAGCGGTTCCTCAGAAAAAACTCCTACTGGATAGACGGCTATGCCATGTACTGTGCGATAAATGAGGAACGCTCAGGAAACGGAAAAAGGACCAAAGGCGGCAAAGGCAGCAGGGGCAGAAAGCAGGAAAGGCTTCCCGACAATGCTGTATACACAGAGACTCTCTGGGAGGATAAGAAGCTTTCGGAGAAGGCAGATCTATACAGATACATCCAGTTTATGTTTGATAAGAGCTGGCAGGAGGTAAGAAAATACGCTGCTTCACTCGGAATCAGCATAATAGGCGATATGCCTCTGTATGTAGCCGGGGATTCTGCGGATGTATGGCAGCATCCGGAGCTTTTTACCCTTAAAGAACAGGGAGCAGCCTCTGACAGCAAGGCGCCGGCGCTTGTCGCCGGGGTACCTCCGGATTATTTCAGCAGGGAAGGTCAGCTGTGGGGCAATCCTCTGTACAGATGGGATAAAATGAAAGAGGACGGTTTCGAATGGTGGATGCACAGATTTGAAAGAGCCTTCAGTCTGTATGATGTGGTAAGGCTGGATCATTTCAGAGGCTTTGAGGCATACTGGGCTATTCCGGCAGGGAAAAAGGCAGTCGAGGGCTGCTGGATGCCTGGACCTGGAAGAAGGCTGTTTGAAGAGGCCTTCAGAAGATTCGGTCCGCTGCCGGTGATTGCGGAGGATCTCGGCTTTATTACTCCGGGAGTTCATTCCCTTATAGCCACGACCGGATTTCCGGGTATGGATATCATGGAGTTTGCAGACAGGGATCCGAGGACGGGCTATGAACCTTCCCGCGACAGAGTGGCCTATACCGGGACCCATGACAATGAAACCCTGCTCGGCTGGTGTATGAACAGATATAAGGATGAGATAAGCGCTGAAGAAGCCGAAGAGGATACAGGAACGGATAACGGAGCGGAGTCGAAAAAGCATGACGGAGAAAAAACGGAATTGACTGCCGGCAGAGGAACTGAAAACCACGGCGGATCTGATTCGGAAAAGTATGCGGCAGCGGAAGTCGAAATGCCTGTCGGTAAAATGCCGACGGCTGCCGCGGAGGTCATTGACAAGTATATCCGCAGTAAAAATGAGACCAGAGAGGAGCTCGCGGTAAGGAAAAGGAAGCAGCTTGAGGAAAAAAGAGCTGTAAGAATATCCGAGGAGCTGCTGAAGAGGTTTTACAGCTGCGGCGCCCTTATCAGGATCGTTCCGCTTCAGGATCTGCTGGGTCTCGATAATTCTGCAAGAATGAATATTCCGGGAACTGTGGGAGGAAACTGGTCCTGGCAGGCTGAGGAGCCGATAGGCTGGAAAAAGTATGGAGAAAAAAATAACTGATGTTTACGCTGCTGCGGATATCGGCGGTACTTCCGTCAAGCTGGGGCTGTTCAGCGAAAAAACAGAGCTCCTGAAAAAGTGGGAGATCAGAACAGACAGGTCTCAGGGAGGAAAAAATATTCTTCCTTCACTGTGCAGCTCCCTGATAAGCACTGCAGGCAGCCTGCACATAAAAGGACTTGGTATCGGTGTGCCGGGAGCGGTAAACGAGAGGTCCGAGGTACACGGCTGTGTGAATCTGGGCTGGGGATATACCGATCTGAGAGCAGAGGTGAAAAGGCTGATGCCGGATACAGAGAGGCTGGCCTTTGCCAATGATGCCACTGCCGCAGCCCTCGGCGAGCTGTACTTCGGAGCAGGAAAGGGCTATGACTCGGTCTGTCTGATGACGCTCGGAACGGGAGTGGGAGGCGGCTTTGCTCTGAGGGGCAGGGTGATAAACGGAGCCCACGGAGCAGCAGGCGAGATCGGACATATCAAAATAAATCCCTTTGAGACCGTGAAATGCTCCTGCGGAGGAAGAGGATGTCTTGAGCAGTATGCATCGGCGGAAGGTCTGGTAAGACTGGCACAAAATATTCTTGCTTTAAAAGAAAAAGGAAGGCAGTCTCGGCACCGGGAGACTCTGCATATAGAAAGACTGTTTAACACAGACATTCCATCAGATGCTTCGCCTCTTGAGGGTATGCAGAGCTTCAGCTCCAGAGATATCTGCGGTCTGGCAAAGGAGGGAGATCCGCTTTGCGGCTGTATTATGCAGCTTTGGGGAAGGTGCATGGGGCTTGCCATGAGCAGCATTGCCTGCAGCGTGGATCCGAGGGTGTTTATCCTCGGCGGAGGAATGAGCGCTGCCGGAGAGCTCCTCACAGACTGCATAGCTCCGTATTTCAGAGAATATGCTTATCCGGATTGCGCGGATACAGGGATCCTCCTTGCAGATCTCGGAAATGATGCAGGAATATACGGCTGCGCCGCTCTTGTATCTGAAGGAACGATCTGAACAGGATCGAGGGAGAATAATGTTAATATTCGGCAAGGAAAAAAAGCGAATATATGGATGACAGAGAACTGCTGAAAAAGAGAATAACAGAAGCAGACAGAACCGCGTACGAGAGAAGCATTCTTAAGGTATGCGGTTTTTTGTCTGCTGAGGAACAAGGTGAGTATTACAGGCTGGAACGAGGCTTTGTGTCGGAACAGCATTTTCTGAACGGAGGACATCCGGAGGCTGAAAGACAGATGGCATTTTTTGTTCCGGAATATATGGATAAGGATGAAGCGGTAGCCGAAAAGATCAGCATATTGAAGATCACGCCTGTAAATACCAGGTTTTCCGAGGAACTGAATCACAGGGATTATCTCGGGGCACTTATGAATCTTGGAATAGAACGGGAATGCACAGGTGATATAATAGCTGATAGAGACAGGTGTTTTGTATTTGTATATAAGGAACTGGAGGAAATGATCTGCAGGGAGCTGACACGTATCAGACACACCACTGTCAGCTGCGTTCCCGCAGATGAGGCGCCGGAGACCATACTGCCGACCTTTGAAAAGCTATGCATCAATATTGCTTCGGAAAGAATAGACGCGGTAGCTGCAGCGGTATTCAGGGCGTCAAGACAGAAGGCTGCCGCAGCAGTCTCTTCGGAAAGAATACTTATCAACGGAGTTTTGACTCTGTCGCCCTCCAGACAGCTTAAGCCGGGAGACCGGGTATCGGTCAGAGGAGCGGGAAAGTTTATATATGACGGTATCAGCGGCAGCTCCAGAAAGGGCAGACTGTTCGCGGATATCAGAAAATATGTGTAACCGGAAATATAACGAAAAACGGGGACGGAAAGGAGAATATCAGGATGGATACCGACAGAAGAAAGGAATCTGTTGTTGCCGCCGCATACTGCGGCAGTTATGATGAAGAAGAAGTATACAATGCTGTTAAGGCCTGTACGGATGCGCTGGGAGGCATAGCGGCCTTTGTGAGAAGAGATGAAAAAATACTTGTGAAGCCAAACTTTCTTACAGCCTCCGATCCTGAGCTGGCGATAGTGACTCATCCGTCAGTGACGGGAGCTGTGCTTAGGCTTCTTCATGAGGAGGGCTGTACGAATGTGGTTTGCGGGGATTCGCCGGGTCACGGAAGCCCCGAGTCTGCCGCGGAGAAGGCGGGACTCCCGGAATTGTTTAAAAGATACGGTGCAAGGCAGGCCGACATGTCCACCGAGGTGAGTGTGGATTATCCCGGGGGAGCGGCAGCCGATCGGTTTTATCTTACAAAGGACGCCGCGGAGGCAGATGCCATAATCGGTGTATGTAAAATGAAGACACATGCTTTAGAACGTATCACCGGTGCAGTCAAAAACATGTACGGGCTTGTCTGCGGTTACAGAAAGGCAGCAGGACATGTCAGGTTTCCGAATGCCGTGATATTTGCCAGAATGCTGGCCGATATCCATAATCTGAGAAAACCGAGACTGCATATCATGGACGGCATTGTGGCTATGGAGGGCAACGGCCCCGGCTCCGGTGATCCGGTACAGATGAATATCATTCTTGCGTCAGCGGATCCTGTAGCCCTGGATACCGTATTCTGCCAGCTGATAAATATGGATCCGGAGCTGATACCTACAAATGTTCAGGGAGAGCTGCTGGGAGTCGGCTGCAGCCACCTTGACAAAATACGGATAATCGAAACAGAGCCTGCAGCCGTAAAGAACAGGGGAGAAAGGGAGATATCGGCTGATGAGCTGTTTAAAAAATACGGCAAAGCGGATTTTGATGCGGACAGGACCGGAACGAAAAAGACCTTTCTCAGCAGATTTTCAGATGCCATGACTGCTATAGCAAAAAGACCGTTTATCTCCGCAGAGCTGTGTGTAAAATGCGGCATATGTGTGGAGCATTGTCCAGTGCCGGGAAAGGCAGTCAGCTTTAAAAACGGGAAAACAGAACCGCCGGTATATGATTACTCAAAATGCATCAGGTGCTATTGCTGTCAGGAAATGTGTCCGCAGAATGCAATAAAGGTCAAGGGTCACGGAAGATAAACAGTACGGGATAAACAGTACGGGAGAAACAGAGGATGAATGATATAACAACCAGAAAAAACGAGGTAAGAAAGCAGCTGAAGGAGATCACGAGGGGACTTTCCGAAGAGTATATGAGCAGTGCCTCAGATATCATAGCCGGAAAATGCATTGAAAGCAGCGAATTCAAAAATGCCGACAGGATTTTCATATTTGTTTCAATGAAGGGAGAACCGGATACTACGAAGGTAATTGAGAGGGCTCTTGAGGACGGAAAAGCGGTATATGTGCCGAGATGTCTCGGAAACGGTATTATGGAGGCTATAAGGCTTCGTTCCTTTGAGGATCTGGAACCGGGGCATTACGGCATACTTGAGCCGCGGGCCGGGCTTAAGCCTGCGGAGCCTTCAGAATATGATTCAGAAACCGCGGCGGCCTTTATTCCGTGTGTTGCCGCCGCGAAAGACGGAAAGCGGCTCGGTCACGGAGCAGGCTATTACGATCGCTTTCTGGAGGGACGCAGTATGAAAAAGCTTATGCTGGTATACGGAAAACAGCTGCTGGATGACATCCCCTGCGACAGTCATGATCTGGTCATGGACAGAGTCATAAGCGAACTGGACGAGTGAAGCCGAGGGTTCAGTGTAAACAGGTCCGGAGCGTGAAAATGTCAACAACCCCGGAGGCTCGGGACTTATGCAAAAGATGCAGAAAGGATGATCTTCAGCGGATATAGGGGAAATTAAATAAATATCAGTCTTATTGAGGTGCATATATTTAGCTTAATGCTGAAATATGCGCCTTAGTTGTTTACAACTTTTTCTTGAATCATCAAAAAAAATGATGAAAAAAGGCATAAAAACCCTTGCGCTTCGGAAAGTTGTTTACAACCGGTAACATTTGTTCGCCGTTTACATATAATTGCCGAAGAGAAAAAAAGGAAAAGGCAGGTGGAATTACATTGAAGATTCCAAAGGTCATAAAAGCTGTTCAGCATTATAAGGAGGTTCCGAGAGTTGAGGATCCGAGGGGAGAGATCAGCAGTAAGCTGGCTCAGTTCGGTCTTGCAGAAAAGATAAGACCGGGGATGAGGATAGCCATCACAGCCGGAAGCCGGGGTGTGGACGGAATGGTGGAGGTCATTGCCCAGATCGTTCAGGAGGTCAAGAACTGCGGAGGAGATCCGTTTATCTTTCCTTCGATGGGAAGTCATGCGGGAGCTACCAGCGAGGGACAGCTCAACATGCTCAGAAGCCTTGGATATACAGATGACGTGATAAAATGCCCTATTCTTTCGGAGATCACACCGGTCTGCATAGGAGAGACAGAGCTTGGCACCCCGTGCTATATCGATAAGAACGCATGGGAGGCAGACGGGGTTATCGTTGTCAACCGTATTAAGAAGCACACAGATCATAACAATAAGACCGAAAGCGGTCTGCTCAAGATGATGACCATCGGTATGGGCAAGAGGGTCATGGCATCATATGTTCATGCCCAGGGAGTATGGGGACTGACAAATATCATTCCGGCAAACGGAAAATTTGTCTGCCGCAATCCGGAGGTCAATGTCATATGCGGAGTAGCACTGCTTGAAAATCAGGAGGACAAGCTCGGCTATCTGGAGGTCGTCAACGGCTGGGACATCCCGGACAGGGAACCGGAGCTCTTCAAGCTGGCAGACAGGCTGTTTCCTCATCTTCCGTTCAGAACCTGTGATTTCCTCATAATAAGAAGAGGAGGCAAGGAGATAAGCGGAACCGGTGTCGACTGCAACATGATCGGACGATACGGAGTATGGGGACTGTATGAGCCGGAGAAGCTGTTTGCCGCAGGGGAAAACGAGGATTTCAGAGGAGATCCTCTTATCGACAAGATAGCTCTGCTGGATCTGACGGAGATAAGCCACGGCAATGCTATCGGAGTCGGACAGGTAGACCTTATTACAAAGAAATACTACGACAAGATAGATTTCAATGCCACATATACAAACGGTCTTACTACGACCTTCCTGCAGAAGATCAAGATACCGTATGTTGCACCTACGGATAAGGATGCGATACAGACAGGAATGAACTGCCTGAACGGACTGATCAGACTGGAAGGAAAGAAGAATGACGATACGGTGAAGGTATGTGTCATTGACAGCACTCTTCACGAAGGAAAGTTCCTTGTTTCAAAGGGTCTTTACGATGAGCTTAAGAAGAGGGATGATTTTGAGTTTATCGGAGACTTTGAGGAGCTTGAATTTGATAAAGACGGCAATCTGCTCAGCAATCCGCTGAAGGACTGATACCGGCACTAACGGCGGTATTCGTTCTGAAGTACCGTGCTGTTAAAAGGTTTATGGGTAAGCAGGCAGATCCCTACCCGGGGTCTGTTAAGCAATATATTAATCAGGAGGGAAAAATGAAAAAGAGAATTTTTGCAGGCATCATGGCTGCTGCCATGGTTGCATCACTGACTGCATGCGGCGGCGGCTCATCCAGCACAGCTTCAACAACAGCTGCTCCGGCAGAGACAAAGGCTGAGGCTGCAGCAGAGACAGAGGCTCCGGCAGAGTCTGCTGATCAGGTGGTTACACTTAAGCTCGGACATATCCAGAACGAGCAGGATATCTGGCATCTTTCGGCAGAGGTTCTTGCTGAGAAGGCTAAGGAGTATTCAAACGGAACTATCAATATCGAGATCTATCCTAACTCCACACTCGGCGGAGACCGTGACCTGGCAGAGGGAATGCAGATGGGTACTGTAGATATGGCTCTTATCGCAGGTGTTCTTTCAAACTTCGATGAGTCTATCTCACTCCTTGAGATCCCTTATCTCTTCCACAGCAACGAAGAGTTCGAGAAGATCGTTTACGGACCTTGCGGAGAAGAGATCGCTGCAAACGTACTTGAGAATTCAGGCATCAAGATCCTTGATTGGTGGGAGAGAGGTCCTCGTCTCATTACATCAAGCAGACCTATCAACAGCGTTGAGGATATGAAGGGTCTTAAGATCCGTCTTCCTGAGATCAAGGCAATGCAGGAGGTATTCACAGCATGGGGTGCAGCTCCTACAACAATGAGCTGGTCTGAGGTTTATCCAAGCCTTCAGCAGGGCGTTATCGAGGCTCAGGAGAACCCTATTCCGTTCTTCTACTCAGGCTCGATCTTCGAGGTTAACAAGTACATCGCTAACACAGAGCATAAGTATGAGTATGTATGCATCACAATTGCCGGCGATTCCTGGGACAAGCTGAGCGCAGCACAGCAGGAAGCTCTTATGAAGGCAAGCGCAGAGGCTACAGAGTATCACAACAGCCATGTAAGCGATATCGCTGCTGAGGATCTCAAGGACATGGTAGACAACCATGGCGTAACAGTTACAGATCCTGATACAACAGGCTTCATCGCAATAGCTGAGGAAGTTGCTCCTAAGTATGCAGAGAGCATCGGATATCTTGATCTCTACAACAAGATTCAGGCTGAATTAGGCCGTTAATCAAAGCTTTAGCTCACAGAGGCGGAGATGGGGCTATCCTGTCCCGCCTCTTTATATAGACGGCAGTCATAAGGAAAGAAGGGTTTCGGACTGCCGGGCTGTCAGGAGGTTCTTAATGAAAAAAGTTGAAGGAGCTATTCTGAAGGTATTAGGATGGTTTATGGCGCTGCTGATATTTGCCATGATGGTGGATATTTTCGCTGCGGTACTGTCAAGATACATTTTCCGTTTCTCTATTCCGTTTGCCGAGGAGCTGGGAAGGTATCTGTTTGTATGGATCACCTTTACAGGAATGGCAAGATGTGTAGCGGACGAAAAGCACGTAGCTTTGGATCTTATTTCACATGTTCTTAAGGGGCCTGTCAAGAAGGGCTGGAAGCTGGCTGTATATGCCATTACAGCATTTTTCTTTGCGGCTCTTACACGCTCGGGCTATGCTCTCTGCCTGGTTGGACTTAAGCAGAAGAGCCCGACCATGAGGATTCCGATGCAGTATATGTATATGATAATACCTATCTGCGGAGTTCTCAGTCTGTTCTTTATTGTGATGAGAGTTATTGATCTTTTGAGAAAGGAGAATGAGGAATCATGATAGGCATCTTATTATTCACAATATTCTTGATTTTCCTTTTCTTCGGTCTTCCTGTAGGCTTTGCCCTCGGTATCGCAAGCCTTGGAGGTATCGCATACGGAAGCTACCCTATAAGCGTTATGGCACAGCGGTTCTTCACGGCTGTTGACTCATTCCCGCTTATGGCTATTCCGCTTTTCATGCTGGCCGGAGCTCTTATGAGTCACGGAGGCATTACAAAGAGAATTATTGACTTCGCGCTCTGCTTTGTAGGTCATATCAAGGGCGGCCTTGCAATGGTAGTGGCGATCACAGGTATCATCATGGGAGGTATTTCCGGTTCGGGAGTTGCCGATGCAGCGGCTATCGGTGCGATCATGGTTCCGGAGATGAGCAAGAGAAAATATGACAGAGCCTTTTCGGGTGCGCTTTGTGCATGCTGCGGCTCTATCGGACTCATCATTCCTCCGTCAATTGCCATCATTATTTTTGCATGTACAGCCAATGTATCGATCGGTGACCTGTTTATGGCAGCATATGCTCCGGGCATCTGCATCGGTCTGGGCTTCCTTTTATACTGCTATATCATCGCCAGGATCAAGAATTATCCTAATGAGGAAAAGATCCAGGCAAAAGAAACGATCAGAAGGTTCAAGGATGCTATCTGGGCGCTGATCATGCCGCTGATCATCGTAGTCGGCATCAGAGGCGGTATTTTCACCGCTACAGAGGGAGGAGCCGTTATATCGATATACGGTCTTCTTGTCGGCATGTTCATATACAAGGATATCAAGATAAAGGATCTTCCGGCTATCCTGCTGGAGGCAGCAGAGAGCACAGCTACTATCGGAACGATCATCTGTGCAACTACTCTTTTCAGCTGGCTGCTTACCAGTGAGCAGATTCCGGCCAAGATCACAACATGGCTTATCAGCCTTACGGACAATAAGTTCCTGCTGCTTTTCCTTATAAATGTCCTGCTGCTTATTACAGGTATGTTTATCGACAGCGGCCCGGCGATCATGCTTCTGGCGCCTATCCTGTGCCCGGTAGCCACATCTCTCGGTGTGAATCTTGTTCAGTTCGGTCTTGTGATGGTAATGAACCTTACTATCGGACTTCTTACTCCTCCGGTAGGAACGGCTATGTATGTAGGCTCTAATGTCTCAGGTGTTCCGATCAAGGACATTAGCCGAGCCTTGCTTCCGTTTATAGGAATCATGTTCGCGGCTCTTATGCTTGTGACATATGTTCCTGCATTCACAAGCTGGGCTTATTGATAACAGTGCTTTATTTTAGGGCTGAGCCTTAAGGGTAAATATGATCCTTAAAGCCTCAGCCCTAAAAATTACAGAGGAATACTGATGGATAACAAGGAAGAACGCTACGGACTGATACTTGATAAGGTCATCAGCATGATCTATGACTTGAATATCAGAAGCGGAGACAAGATGTTTTCCGAAAACAGGCTGGCAAAAGCACTAAATGTTTCGAGAGCAAATGTCAGAGAGATATACAGCGCATTGAATATCCTCGGCATTCTTGAGAGCAGAAGGGGAGAAGGGACATTTTTCAGAGGTGCGGACAACAGTATTATCTTCAAGATACTTATGCTCGTTATATATGATGATTCGGCTGACGTCAGCGAGATCATGGAGGTAAGAAAGATCATTGAGATAGGAATCGCCGAGAAGGCAGCTGTAAACAGAAGTCAGGAGGATGTCAGAAAGCTTAAGAAATGTATAAACGACATGGAAAACTGCTCTGACGGAAACCGGCTCAGCGAACTGGACAATGAGCTGCATTCTATTATAGGCAGAGCCTGCGGAAACACGCTTCTGTCGAATATGTCCGAGATCATTTCCAGCCTTGTCATCAGATCGATCAGGGAACACTGGAACTATATTCTGTCGGATAAGAAAAGAGATACAAAGCAGATCACCTTTGAACAGCACAAGGAGCTGGCGGAAGCAATAATTCACAAAAAGCCGTACATTGCAAGAGTTGTTGCGCAGGAGCACCTTGAGTTCGTTTCTAACAGTCTGGAAAGGTATAAAAAGGAGTATTCCGAGCATCTGTTGTTGATATCCGATTCAAAAGATGAGAGGCCAAGGTTAAAATACCGGCAGTATCATTCCTGAGATTGTATAAAATAAATACAGAAGATTGATAAAACTCTGTCGTGATTGACAAAAAGTTGTCAGAATAATAAAATCACATAGCAGGATCAATTATTCAGAATTATAATGCCAGAATATGTGGATTTTGCTGAAATTGATTCCGGGTATAAAACTAAATATAAGACAGGATCGTTTATGTTGGGGGTATATCAATGAAGATTACTATGATGGGCGCCGGCGCCATGGGAGGCATGATCGGCGGCAGACTTGCAGCGGCAGGCAACGACGTATGGCTTGTTGATACCTGGGCGGAGCATGTTGACAGTATGAAGCAGAATGGTCTCATTCTTGATACCAGAGAGGGAAGACAGATACTTAAGGTCAATGCTACGACAAATGTTTCAGAGGTCTATGAAGCCGACGGCTATATGGAGCTTGTAATAATCTTTGTCAATACCAACTTCACGGATCAGATCACAAGGGATGCTCTGGCAGTGATAGGACCGGACACATATGTGCTGACGGTTCAGAACGGTGTAGGAAATGCCGATATCATTGCAAGATATGTTAAGAAGGACAGAATCATCCTCGGAACAACTCTTGCTGCGGGTGTCGTTGAGGGACCGGGACATGTAAGAGATTCCGGAACAAACACATTTACACAGATAATGCCTATGGAGGGACCGGTAACGCCGGTGGTGGAGAAGATCTGCGCCACTTTGAGCGACGCCGGACTTCAGACTGAGGCAACACCTGAAGCCGAGACAGCCATCTGGCGCAAGCTGTGCGTCAACTGCTGCACCTGCGGCATCGGAACAGTAACAAGACTTACCTGCGGACAGGTCTGTGAAGAGCCGGACGGTGCTCCGCTGGTTCGTGAGATCATCAGAGAGGTATGCGCCGTTGCCAACGCAAAGGGGCTTAAGCTTGATTACGAGACGGAGGTCAGTCATTTCTTTGAGGTGTATACACCGAGTACCCATTATGCGTCAATGGTTCAGAATGCAAAGAAGCATATCAGGACCGAGGCGGAGACGATTATGGGAGCGGTAGTGCATGAAGGAGAGAGACTGGGAATTCCTGTTCCGTACAACACTACTATCTATCATCTTGTGAGAATGATCCAGGATCATTACGAGGATCAGATGTATTGATCGGAACATTTCCGTTTTGGAATAAACTATTTAAATACACTATTTAAATAAACTATTAAATAAACTATTCAGCACGGCAAAAGGCCATTCGCAATCCGCTCGTGGTTTTTCGCTGATTGCTCATGTTTTTGCCGTCTGCTCCTCAGACCAATCCTTGGTACAAACAGGAAAAAATGTAAACACTTTTTCCTGATTGTACCAGGTCCGGTGCTGAATAGTTAAGTTGTTTTTCAGATAACAGAGTAAATTTTTATATATTTAACAGGGGGTAATTATGGCACATTTCAGAAGTGCGGACCTTATGCAGCTTTCCTATAAGGGCTATTTTAAGGCAATGGGATACTCAGATGACGAGCTTTCAGAGAGAAAGCCGAGGATCGGTATCGCAAACTCATGGAATCAGCTTGTTCCTGGTCACTACAATCTCAACCAGGTAGCTGAGTATGTTAAGAGGGGCATCTATGAGGCAGGCGGTACAGCATGCGAGTTTGGTGTAATGGCATGCTGCGACGGCATTGCTCAGGGACATGTAGGTATGAGCTACATTCTTCCTTCAAGAGAGATCATCTGCGACTCTGTTGAGCTTATGGTTCAGGCTCATCAGCTGGATGCGGTGGTTCTGCTTGCTTCCTGCGACAAGATCGTTCCGGGCATGATCATGGCAGCAGCAAGACTTAACGTTCCGGCTATCCTTATCAACGGCGGTCCTATGCTCAGCGGTATTGAGTTTGACGGAAGAAAGTCAGACGGAACAGCACCGGATGAGGCTATGGGTATGCTTTCGGCAGGCAAGATCACACAGGAAGATCTGGATACACTTGTTGATGCATGCTGCCCTGGCTGCGGATCGTGCTCATTCTTCGGAACAGCAAATACAATGGGATGCGCTATCGAGGCTCTCGGTATGTCACTCTCAGGCAGCGCTGTTATTCCGGCAGTATATTCAGACAGACTCAGATATGCATTCAAGACAGGTCAGAAGATCGTTGAGCTGACAATGAAGGACATTCGTCCTCGCGATATCATCACAAAGCAGTCCATCAGAAACTCCATTATCGCTACAATGGCAGTCTGCGGATCAACAAACGCATGTCTCCATCTTCCGGCTATAGCTATGGAAGCAGGCATCAAGGATTGGGATGTTATTGACGAGTTCGACAAGCTCAACAAGAAGACTCCTCAGCTTGCACGTATTTATCCGGCATCCGACTGGTCGCTTGAGGACTTCTATAAGGCAGGCGGTATGCAGAGAGTAATGCGCAACCTCGGCGATCTTCTTGATACAAGCGTTATGACAGTTGACTGCTGCACTCTCGGAGAGGCTCTTTCAAAGGCTAAGTTCATCTATCCTGAAAATCCTGACCTCATTAAGACAAGAGAGAATCCGTTTGCACCTACAGGCGGAATTGCAGTGCTCAGAGGAAATATCTGTCCGGATACAGGTATCACAAAGCCGGGTGCATATGATCCTTGCATGTATGACTTCACAGGTACGGCTATCTGCTTTGACTGTGAGGAGGATGCTGAGGAGGCTATCCTTGCGGGTAAGGTTAAGCCGGGTCATGTTGTGGTAGTAAGATATGAGGGTCCTAAGGGCGGTCCTGGTATGAGAGAGATGTACAAGGCTATGAAGTATCTCTATGGACAGGGCCTCAACAAGTGTACAGCACTTATCACAGACGGACGTTTCTCCGGAACAAACAACGGATGCTTTGTTGGTCATATTTCTCCTGAGGCAGCTGACGGCGGTCCTCTGGCTCTGCTTAAGGACGGAGATACTATCCACCTTGATGTTATGAACGGCATCCTGGAGGCAGTTGATGTTACTCCTGAGGAGTTTGCAGAGAGAAAGAAGAACTGGAAGAGGCCTGCAAAGGACATCCCTAACGGATATCTCAGGCTCTATTCAAAGGTTGCTTCTTCAGCAGCTAAGGGTGCTGTGATCGACGAGGAACAGATCTACTCAAAGGCAGAGGGCTGATCTGAGAGGTCTCTCGGTCATTGGTCCGAATATTGAAAACATACTCCGCTATGTAAAAGCTGTTATTGCTTTTTTAATAGCGGAGTATTATTGTTTTTACAGCAGCAGGTATAGTAACAGTAAATGGATGATCGTTTGAAAGGCAGGAAGAATATCTGTATGATGACCAAGACTTGTTGGGTACTCAGGAAAGTACTGTGCTCTTTTCTTTTTGCGGCAGTCGGTTTATGGACTTTGAATGCGAATATGCTGCATGTACAGGCGGAAACAGCCGGGAATGTGATCTATGCATTCGAAAAAACTGATGAAGTCAGCATACCCGTCAAAGCGAGTACGGATAATATTATATATGCATTTGAGTACTCGCAGAACGGGCCGGGAGGCGGATGGAAGGATCAAGGAAACGGGATCTGGAAATTCGTAAAGAACGGATCCGAGCTTTCCGACTGCTGGGAGCTGATAGATGGAAAATGGTATCTTTTCGGGACGGACGGCAGGATGCTGACAGGCTGGCAGACTGTGAACGGAGTGCAGTATTATCTGTCAGAAAACAGCACCGCGGGACATCCTATGGGCTCCTGCTATATCGGTGAGAAGACTCCGGACGGCTGCACGGTGGATGAAAGAGGGGCCATGATCCATAACCCTAATACCCTGACGGAGGGTCTCGTCAGGGCAAATCCTTACGGAAATCAGACATGTGTCGAGCTTTCCCTGTCCGAGCAGAGGATATATGTTTATCAGGGAGCCGAGCTGGTTCTGACCTCGCCTTGTGTTACCGGAAATGTTGCAGGAGGACATGCCACACCTGCCGGTGATTATAAGATCTTTGCCAAAGAGGAAAACAGAACGCTCAGAGGCTATAACGACGACGGAACAAAATATAATGCCTTTGTGAACTTCTGGATGCCTTTTAACGGGGGAATAGGCTTTCATGATGCTAACTGGAGAAACAGCTACGGCGGAGACATATATGTATCCGGAGGCTCCCACGGCTGTGTAAACCTGCCTTACGACAGAGCGGCCGCACTTTACGGCATGGCCTACATAGGCATGCCTGTTCATGTTCACAACTGAAAAGCAATATAAGATTCAAATTAATAATTATAAGAAATCAACAGCATATTCATGATCGAAGAACGGAACAGTATGTTCATGATCAAAGAACAGAACGTCATGTTCGTGATCGAAGAACGGATGTATATGCTATAAAACAAAATTGTCTGTATAAATATTTATGTCGGAATTCAACAATCTGATTGAGCTTCAGATGATGATGTGTCTGCTTATGGCAGTCGGAGCTCTGTTTAGAAAGATCAACCTGATAACAAAAGAAGGAAAGTCGGTGCTGACGGACCTGATCATATACTACCTGCTTCCGTGCAGCATCATCCGGTCCTTCTGGGTGGAGTTTGACAGCACCATTATCAGCGCAGGACTGACAGTGTTTCTGATGTCTGTCGGAATACAGGTGGGCTGCAGCCTCGTAAGCGCATTCTGTTATAACAGTATTCAAAAGGAGCAGAGGGTCATAATGCAGTACGGAACCATTTGCTCCAACGCAGGCATACTGGGCAATCCCTTAGCCGAAGGTCTGTACGGTCCGCTGGGTCTGCTGTATGCGTCCATATATACGATTCCCCAGCGAATAGCTATGTGGTCCGAGGGAGTCTCGTTTTTTACCGAATCGCCGGACAAGCTGACACTGGTAAAAAAAGTCATTACCCATCCGTGTGTTATTGCATGTATGATCGGAATCGTAATGATGCTTTCGGGAATCCGTTTTCCGGGCTTTGTTTCCAGAGCGGTGGATGCTTCCGCCGACTGTCTGACAGCGGTCTCAATGATATTTGTCGGGACGGTTCTCTACGAAGCCGGACTTAAAAATGTGATATCCGCTCTTTCTTTGCTGTACTCGGCAATAAGGCTTTTTATCATACCGCTTATTACCATGGCTGTGTGCATGGTGATAGGCACAGACAAGTTAGCGGGAAGCGTCTGTGTCATACTGGCAGCCATGCCGGCAGGCAACACTACAGCTATCATGGCCGCAAAATACGGCGGAGATGAGGAATTTGCCACCCAGCTCGTTCTGCTTACAACAGTGCTTTCCATGGTTCTGCTCCCGGTATGGAGTCTGGTACTGGATAAGGTGCTGTGAGCCCTGGGGCATGGACACAGAATAAAACAAAAAATCCACTTGAACTTATCTTTGGGGTTTGTTAGTATAGTCGGAAGAATACACGAGCGGTCAGATGAGTATTATTCTAAAAGGAATAAATATACGGGCGGCTGAATATTATTCTAAAACGAAATCAGTTTTATATTGTATTAATTATGGAAGTAGTTACAAAGAGGTAACAGCGTCTGCTGTTATCTCTTTTTTTATGGCTGGGGGTAAAAGATGCAGAAGGCATATCTTGTGTTAAGCAACGGAAGGATCTTTGAAGGAAAACGAATCGGCGCAGACAGGGATTCGATCGGAGAGGTCGTATTCACCACCGGTGTCGAGGGATATCTTGAGACATTGACAGATCCGAGCTATGCGGGGCAGATGATCGTTCAGACATTTCCTCTCATAGGAAATTACGGAGTCATAGAGGAGGATTTTGAGGGCGGAACCTTCGCCAGAGGATATATTGTAAGAGAGCTCTGTGATACACCGTCCAACTTCAGATGTCAATATACGCTGGAGGAGTTTCTTAAGAAGAAGGATATTCCCGGGATCGCCGGAATAGATACGAGAGAGCTTACCAGGATCATCAGAGAAAACGGCTGCATGAACGCGGCTATTCTGAGTGCGCCTCCTTCAGAGACCGATATGCAGAAAATAAACAGCTATAAGGTATCCGGAGTGGTGGAGGAGACCGGGATTCGGGAGAAGCAGGTTCTGCCGTCGGAGTGCGGGGAAAGCTTCAGAGTCACACTTATCGATTACGGTGCCAAGCGAAATATCGCCAGATCCCTCTGCAGGAGAGGCTGCTGCGTGACAGTTGTTCCTCACACCATGACTGCAGAGGAAATACTTGCCGATGCACCTGACGGTGTAATGCTTTCGAACGGCCCGGGAGATCCGGCTGAAAATACCTTCTGCATAGAACAGATAAAGAAGCTGATAGGAAAGCTGCCGATCTTCGGAATATGCCTCGGTCATCAGCTTACAGCCATTGCCATGGGCGGAAGCACAGTGAAGCTGAAATACGGTCATCACGGTGCAAATCAGCCTGTAAGAAGGCATGACGGCTCACGAACCTACATAACAAGTCAGAATCATAACTTTGCAGTGGTGTCTGACAGCCTTGCCGGGGTAGGAAAGGAAATATTTTCAAATGCCAATGACGGCAGCTGTGAGGGAATGGAATACCCCGGAAAAAAATGCTTTACCGTCCAGTTCCATCCCGAGGCCTGCGGAGGACCTAAGGATACGGAGTTTCTGTTTGACAGATTCATTGAGATGATGGAGGAAGAAAAAAATGCCTAAGGATAAAACGATCAGAAAGGTTTTGATGATAGGCTCAGGACCAATTATCATCGGACAGGCAGCGGAGTTTGATTATGCGGGAGCCCAGGCCTGCCGCGTACTCAGGGAGGAAGGAATAAACGTCGTCCTCGTCAACTCCAATCCGGCGACCATCATGACAGACAAGGATCTGGCAGATGAAATATATCTTGAGCCGCTCAATATGGAAACGGTGGAGCGTATTATAGAAAAGGAGAGACCGGACGGAATACTTGCCGGTCTAGGAGGACAGACCGGTCTCACCATTGCAATGCAGCTGAAAAAATCCGGTGTTCTGGACAGATATAATGTCAGACTGCTGGGCTCAGACATAGATGCTATCGAAAAGGCGGAGGACAGAGAGTTGTTCAAGGAGACGATGAATGCCATCGGTCAGCCTGTGGTTCCTTCCGATATAGCGGTCTCACCGGAGGAAGCCCTTGCCATTGCAGAAAGGATCGGTTACCCGGTAATAGTACGTCCCGCCTATACGCTCGGAGGAAGCGGAGGCGGAATCGCACAGAATGAGGATGAGCTCCGGGTGATAGCAGTAAACGGTCTGGATATGTCTCCGATCACCCAGGTCCTTATCGAAAAATGCATCTCGGGATGGAAGGAGATCGAGTTTGAGACCATGAGAGATGCATTGGGCAATGTCATCGCTGTCTGCTCGATGGAAAATCTCGATCCTGTTGGCATTCACACGGGAGACTCGATAGTAACCGCTCCGGCACTGACCCTTTCGGACAAGGAATATCAGATGCTGAGGTCCGCATCACTCGATATGATCAGCGCACTGGGAATAGTGGGAGGCTGCAACTGTCAGTTTGCGCTTGATCCGAATAGCTTTGAATATGCTGTAATAGAGGTGAATCCTCGAGTATCCAGATCCTCGGCTCTTGCCAGCAAGGCTACCGGATATCCTATAGCCAAGATCACCACAAAGATAGCTCTCGGCTATTCTCTTGATGAGATAATGAACGACATTACTAAAAAGACCTGCGCATGCTTTGAGCCTACGCTGGATTATGTTGTCGTAAAATTCCCAAAGTGGCCGTTTGACAAATTTATGGGCTCCAGCAGAAAGCTTGGCACTCAGATGAAGGCCACAGGAGAGGTAATGGCGATAGCCAACAGCTTTGAAATGGCTTTGATGAAGGCGGTCAGAGGCTCGGAGACAGGCTTCGATACGTTAAATGCTCCGCCGCTCAGTGATAAGCCTGTAATGGAGAGGGTGGCAGAGCAGAATGACCGCAGGATATTTACAATATTTGAGGCATTAAAGGCAGGACATACGCCGGAAGAGATCCATGAACTCACCCTGATAGACATGTTCTTCTTGAACAAGCTTAAGAAACTGGCGGATTTTGAGCTTGCCATAGAGGGAAGAGCTGAGGACAAAGCTGCCGGGGCACAGCTTACCGGTGAGGAGTATGAGCTGGGAAAGAGATATGGATATACGGATGCGGCTCTGTCAAGGCTCAGCGGTATTCCGCAGCCGCAGCTTCCGGGCAAGGCCTTCAGCTATAAGATGGTGGATACCTGCGGCGCCGAATTCGATGCGGCTACCCCGTATTTTTATTCCACGACGGATACGGAATGCGAGTCCCGCAAATTTACAAGGAGCAGCAAGGAAGTGGTAATGGTACTGGGCTCCGGACCTATCAGAATAGGTCAGGGAATAGAGTTCGATTACTCCTCCGTACACTGTGTATGGACCCTGCAGCAGCTGGGTTATGATGTTGTCAGAGTCAACAACAATCCGGAAACCGTATCTACCGATTATGACACGGCGGACAGACTGTATTTCGAGGCTCTTACCCCTGAGGATGTTATGAACATCATCAATGTGGAAAAGCCTATCGGTGTTGTGGTGGCATTCGGCGGACAGACTGCCATCAAGCTGACTAATTATCTGGATTCCAGGGGGATCAGGATCCTCGGAACCAGCGCAGAGGGAATCGACACCGCCGAGGACAGGGAGAAGTTTGACAGGCTGCTTGAAAACTTCGGCATTACAAGGCCTAAGGGAATGGGCGTTAATTCGGTTCAGGAGGCCGTGGACGCGGCCGAAAAGCTGGGATATCCGGTGCTGCTTCGACCAAGCTACGTTATCGGCGGACAGAATATGACGATATCCTATGATGACGAGCATACCAGAAGGTACATGGAGACTATCTTAAGCGGCGGCATTGAAAATCCTGTACTGGTAGATAAATATATGCCGGGAACCGAGCTGGAGGTGGATGTTATCTCCGACGGTGAGGATGTACTTATTCCGGGAATAATGGAGCATATCGAGAGAGCGGGAGTACATTCGGGAGACTCCATTGCCGTATATCCACCGTACAATCTGAGTGATAAATTCCTGAAGATCATCTGCGAAAGCTCGGAAAAGCTGGCTCTGGCACTGGGAACAAGGGGACTTGTAAATATTCAGTATCTTATATATGACGGAAAGCTATATGTAATCGAGGTGAATCCAAGAGCCTCCAGAACAGTGCCTTACATCAGCAAGGTAACAAATGTTCCGATGGTCGATCTGGCCACAAGAGTCATGCTTGGAGCAAAGCTGAAGGATCTGGGATACGGAACCGGACTTTACAGGACGCCGCCTTACTGCGCCGTAAAGGTTCCTGTATTCTCCTTTGAAAAGCTCACGGATGCCAACTCCATTCTCGGTCCGGAAATGAAATCCACCGGAGAGGTGCTGGGAATAGGCAAGACCATATCCGAGGCATTGTACAAGGGACTCATAGCGGCAGGCTTTACTGTTCCTCCGGCTGACAGCAGAACGAAGCCGGGAGTGCTGCTGTCCGTTGAAGCAAATGATTATCCGGAGATCATGGGAGTAGCAAAGAGATTTTACGATCTGGGCATGGAGCTGTATGCCACCTCCGGAACTGCTAAGGTGATCAGGCAGATGGGCATTACGGTCAAGGCTGTGGAGAACGCCTCGGAGAGCGGAGATATTTACGACCTGATCGAGAACAAGCGTCTCAGTTATATAATCTATACCGGAACTGACAGGGACGAGAGGATAGGAAGCTATACGGCGCTCCACAGGAAGGCGATGGCGACAGGGATTCCTTGTCTGACAAGTCTGGACACCGCAGGAGCGCTGGCGAAGATGCTGGAAAGCCGATTCAGCATTTACAACACGGAGCTTGTTGATATAAACAGCATGCGCGAAGAGCATCTCAAGGTGCATTTCACAAAAATGCAGGCCGCAGGAAATGATTATATATTTATCGAGAACTTTGACGGCAGCATAACCTGCCCTGAGTCCCTCTGCGTTAATCTCTGCACACAGCACTATGGCATCGGAGCGGACGGAATAGTTCTCATAGAGAATTCAGAGCTCTGTGATGTATCCATCAGAACCTTCAACCGTGACGGAAGCAACGGAGGAATGGCCGGAAACAACATGCGCTGCGTCGCAAAATACCTGTATGACAACGGCATAGTCGACAGCTCAAGGGAGACGGTGACCATCGAGATGTCAGGAAAGGCCCATGAACTGTATCTAAACTTCAGGGACGGAAAGGTAAGCTCGGTGACAGCGGATATGGGAAGCATCAGCTTTGAGGCAGATAAGGTTCCGGTAGTATTCAGGGACGGAAGTCCTAAGGTCATCAACAGACTGATAAGAAAGCTGGATGAGGATTTCAGGATCACTTGTCTTTCGGTGGGAAATCCGCATTGTGTTACCTTCTGCGACAACATAGATAATCTGGAGCTGGAGAAGCTGGGACCTTCCTTTGAATACGCGGGAATTTTCCCTGAGAGGGTCAATACCGAATTTGTAAGGGTGGTAAACAGAAATACCCTGCGAATGAGGGTATGGGAGCGAGGAAGCGGAGAGACTCTGGCCTGCGGAACAGGCGCCTGTGCCGCCGTGGCTGCCGCAGCCGTAAACGGATATTGTGACGAGGGAACCGATGTGACTGTAAAGGTACTCGGAGGAGACCTTGTTGTAAACTATACACCCGAGCGAGTCCTGCTGACAGGCTCCGTGGTCAAGGTATTCGAGGGAGAGTTTGAATACTGATACTTCTGAATAACCGGTATCTCCGAAATAAAAATGCCGCAGAGAGAATGCCGCAGAGAGAATGCCGCAGAGAGGATACTGCAGAGAGTATTGACATTTGCACTGAAAGCTCTGATTATCGATTACCCTTTACTAAGGCGGAAAAAAGGGGTATTATTTTTAGGAAAATCATTCGCTGAAAAAACGGAGGAAAACCAGCAATGTCAGACTACAGAATGGGAACAAAGTGTGTGCAGGGAGGCTACAGACCCGGAAACGGAGAGCCGAGACAGATACCTATCGTCCAGAGCACCACATTCAAATATGCCACAAGCGAGGATATGGGCAGACTTTTTGATCTTGAAGCATCGGGCTATTTCTACACACGTCTTCAGAACC
>JAQXPY010000131.1 GCA_029100885.1 Clostridiales bacterium
GTTACGCCTCAGATAACAGAGCTTAATATCAACGATCTGACACTTGACGGAATCAGCATAAACAGCGGTTCAAAATCAGCTCCTTCGGAGTCGACACATGATTATGCTCCGCTTATCGTAAATAAGGCCGGCAGCTATTCAAGCATTGAGGTACAGAACATTAAGCTGTCAGATACAGGGTATCCTGACAGAAGCATAAAGGCTGCTACAAGCCTTATGGGTCATATGGGAGGAGAGGATGCTGTAAGCATATCTCTTGCCTTCCATACAAATGTCGAGCTTGGAGGACAGACAGCGTCATCGATATTCACGCATGCGTCCCTGCTTGAGTCGTTTACATATTCAGACTCAGCCTCATCGGGATATTATCATTTCAAAGAAGGAGAAAATTGTACATACGGTAAAGAGATATCCGATTCTGTGGAGAACTTTGAAGCTCAGAAGAATTATTACAATGAGGATGAATCAGCAGAGCCGGTTCCTGTCAAGGATAACGGCAACGAGAATTTCAGTACGGGATATCTTCCTTATGTCTGCATACAGTATGACGGAAATACAGGAGGAAAGCATCATGAGCTCCAGGTGAACCTCAGAATTCCGCTTATTAAGGCGGGATGCGGCACATATGACGATCCGTATATACTCGACAGCGCGGATCAGCTTACGATACTTGCAAGATATATCAATAACGGATCGGCTCCGAAGGACTGGAAATTAAATAAGGTCACAGATCCCAACAGGTATAAGACAGCTTTAGATATCAATCACTCGGAGTATAAATGGACAGGATCAAATTGGACGCCTTCTTCAGGGTCAGGAGCTTCAGTTTCCGACACAGCAATGCGTGACTATCTGAGAAGCGCATACTACAGGATAAGCAGGGATATAAATATTAAGACATATCCGGGACTCGGAACAGCGGATAAGCCTTTCAGGGGCGTTATCGACGGCACAAAATCGGACAGCAGCACGGCTGTGCTTACCATAGAGAGCTCGACTGCCAATCAGACCGGCGGAGGACTCATCAATGTAAGCATGGGCAGTGTTGTCCGCAACCTTAATATTGAATACACCGGAACCAAGACTCTCTCTGCTGTCAAAGCGGATGGAGGAGATTTCAATCAGAAGGCTGTTGTAGACGGCTCTTATTTCGGTGGGATCTTTGGATATATCAAGGGCGGAGACAATATTGCCGAAAATGTTGCTGTAAGAGTAAAGAGCGGTGATACATTTACAGTGCAGAGCTCGGATAATATGAATCAGTATGCCGGTGGCTTTGCGGGAATCATAGAGGGCGGAGGACTTATCTTAAGGAACAGCTCCGGTTCGATCGATCCTCATAGAGACGACAGACTGTACTTTGACCGGTATATAGGAAGGGTGCTTGACGGTTTTGCTGTCAATGAGAGGTCGGACGTTATATCCGGCGCTTCATCCTCATTTACAGGAAAGAATTACAGCATACCTGATATAACGACCGCAGGCAGCGCAGGACTTACGGCTTCCTATGATGATTCTGCCAAGACTTTGACAGTAACGATATCCGATCCTCAGCAGCTTATCATGCTGAATAATATCGTAAACAGCGGCGCTGCATCCGGCAGCAGCGCTCTGGCTTATACATCAGGTACAGCAAGGGTAAGAAACGGCTCTTATAATGATATAGGAAACGTTTCGGACGGGGCTCATGGTGACTTTGATCTGTCGAGAAAGGATGATACTGCGACAGGCATCGGAAGTCTGCCTTATCTGATCAGCAAATATGCATCAGCAGATGCTTCTGCAGCGCAGAAGCTCTATTCGCTGTGCAAGGATGCCACAGGACTTATCGTCATTTTCAACGGTGATATAGATGTGTCGCCTTACGGTAACGGATACAGGGCTCTTGGCGGTCGTTACAACTGCAGTGCAAGCAAACCGGCTTCAGGAGCCGCAAAGCTTGAATACAACACTCCGCTGATAAAGATGGTATCAGGAAACAGTCATAAGCTTACTGCAAACATGGCTATAGACGAGAATAAAGATGATCCGTTCGCGATGTCAGCTATGGGAGGCTTCTGCAATATACTCCGTCACACCGGGGTAACAGTGGAAGACCTGACGATAAGCGGCAGTATCAAGGCCGGTCCAGATATTTCAAGGAGAGAAGCAGTCGATAAGGCTGGTTCAGTGCAGAATGATTATCTGGATAATGACATTGAACCTGTAAAGCTCAATCGTGCTGTCGTCGGAGGCTTTGCGGGCAGAGATTACGCAAACAGCTCTTCATTATGCAAAGCAATATACAAGAATGTAAGCATCGCAGGAACCGCAAATAATAAGACAAGGATAGACGGAAAATCAGTAACAGGAGGAATCATAGGTTCATCCGGAAGCAAAGCTGTTCCGGTATTTTCGAGTGCTTCTTATAATAACTCTGTTTCGGAATTCAATAATTGTTCGTATGCTTATGCAATAATATCAGGAGGTCATCTGGCAGGCGGCTTTATTGGAGTTGCTGCGAGAAATGCTGCTATGATTGCAGATTTCGCAATCACTTCACCAACGGACAAAAACGGAGTTAGTATTACAGACACGCGTTCGGATCCATCTAAAATATCAGGAACAGATTCCCTCATCAGAAGCTTTTGTAACGCAGGTTCAGCAGTGGGAGGAGGCGGCAATACTTCAAACGGAACCGGCGGTCTCGTTGGTCTTTGTGCGGTATTTTTCGAAGCGGATGGTATCCTGATTAAGAATACTACGGTTGAAAACATACATTCATCTTCAACAAACAGCTATGGCAGATGCGGAGGTATCATCGGATTTGCAAACAGATCAACCGGAGTTAATATTCGGAACTCTTCTGTGATTAATACGAATATTGGCCGCGATATCTGGACAAATAACGCTGCCGGCATAGTAGGAACAATATATGGCGGAGGAAGTCTTTCCCTTAATAATGTTGTATTTGACGGAACAGATACTGCCAAAATTATTGGAAAGAATGCCGGAGGAGTATGCGCTTATGCAGGTAAACCGATAACTGTAGAAGCATCTGTTGTTAAGAATGCCGCAATATCCGGTTCAAGTGATGCAGGAGGAATCGCATCTGTTATTGCAAGTGGTGGTTCATTAATTGTATCTGACTCAACAATTGAAAATGTTGTATTTAATAATGGAAATAATATCGGTTCTGTGGCCGGAGATGGGTCAGCATATATTGTCAATGGAAGCAATATCCTGCTTAATAATCTGACTTATTTTGCAACGAGCGGAAATCGTGGCAGGTTTGTCGGAAAAGGATCAAATGTTAAACTGACAGGAGTATGCGTCCTTCAAAACGATACTGATAAGATTCCTTCAAAAGACATTGGATCAATAGCCTACAATGATTATTTCACAGATGATAAAACTGCGAATTACATTGTATATGATGCATATAAGGATACGTCAGTTGTCTCCGGTGCAGCACTTAATGGGTATATCAGAAAGAGTCTGTCTGTGATCACTCCTCCTCAGTATTTTTACGGAGACACAATGGATCCTAAAACTGTATTGACTGCGGCAGCGTATAATACACTTTATCCAAATGCTTCAGATGACCTAATCAGCGCAAATACCATATCGTCCTATAATGAACAGCAGGCGGCAGAAAGCAGGCTTGATGCAGGAAAAGATTTTGATCTTGTTCTGATAGACGGAAATGCAGATGTTCTGAAGCAATACCTGGATGCTGCCACTAACGGAGGCTTTAGCTCCAGAGTCACAATGAATGATAGAGTGACATCCGGCACTGCTCATACTATGAAGGTATCTATAGACAGATACAAAAAGGACAGCGGCAGCGACAGCTTCACTAAGGCTGATCCAGTCGAGTATCCGGCAACTCTTACATATAATGAGCAGACCGGTGAGTTTAAGACTACCACGCAGTATGACAATCAGAAGGACACCTTCACACTGGTCACTGTTACAATGTATGACTACAAGTCTGAGCCGAGGATATATCATATTCCGGTATTTGTACGCCGTATGCTGCAGGTCGACTGCTATGTGACCATGGTCAGCGGTACTGTATTTACAGACAAGGATATGGACCAGTATAAGTCTCATGCCCTTGCCTCTAAGGGCGAGGATATTACTGCCTATATAACCTTCAGATACAACAGCAATGCAAGCGACAGCTCCGATACGCCGGAGTACGATTGGCAGGGCTATCTTGAGGCGGGCGGTGATATGCTGGGCTTCTACAAGAAAACACTGAATACAGGTGTAAACGATCTGCCTGCCGGAACAAAGATCACACTTATCGACTGCCAGCATAATGACAGGAGATATTCCGGAACGGTTCCGGACGGTTCAGGAACGAGGCTGGAGCTTTTCGGAGGAGACGGTTACGGAGCGAACGGACTCAAGGCTTCTGATGGTCAGGCTTTTACACCGGCATCATTATCCGAGCTTCTTGGTATCACAGCATCCACTGATATAAGCGATGGGGATGTCAGGTGGGTTCGCTTAGAGGATACCGTAGATACTGCGGAAGCTGCATATGAGAATGGAGCCACTGCCATGGCAAAGGACAGCGACGGTTCATGGCATTATTACCGTCTTATGAAACAGGGTGATACAGGAACATTTTATAAGCTTACGATTCCTTATGATTCTGAGGAGCAAGGCGGAAAGAATAAAGTTCAGCCGGAAGAAAATTATTTTGTAGTAATAAATGTGCCTGAAAGCCAAAGCCATCAGATGACCATTGATAAGAGTGGTATGGTATGGGGCAATGAATCTACTTCTGCGCCTCCGATGGAATTGCATCAGCTGCACAGATATGGTAACACACAGGTCGATACAACGAAGATCTCCGAAATAACCTTCAACTATCTGGAAAACTACAGTCAGGAGCTGTCGGATATAGTATCTGAGAGTGAGAATCTGAAGGAGCTGCATACAGACCAGCAGACTGCGGAGGCGTCCTTTGATGTGCTCGATACTGTCACGTTTATTAAAGACAACTACGACACCGGAGATACTCTTTATTACATGCTGAAGGCAGTATTGAAGAAGACCGAGGACAATGTGACGACCACAAAGTATTTCCCAAGTGAGGCTACGGCATCCATTGCCATGTATGCATATTATCAGGTGGGCGAGACAAAGCATTACTTCATGATCATGGGATGTATCGGCATGATCCTCTTAATCGGTGTTCCCGTCTTCTCCCTTATCTATTCCATTTGCTGCCAGTTA
>JAQXPY010000132.1 GCA_029100885.1 Clostridiales bacterium
AAATTCCGAGGATCGCCCCCAGTGCCACAAGCGATGCAAGCTTCTTTTTTCCCTTGAAATATCCCGATGCAATACTCAGAACTATTACTGCCGTAATAACTATTCCCTTCATAATTGTTCCTTTCATTCTATGACGCCGCCGTACTGCGAAATGCTCCTGTACAGCAATATCCTCATATAATACCATCCTGCATAAAAACAGGCATCACTTTTATTTGAAAAGACCGGCTCTTTTTTATATAATCCTATATGTATGGGCTATTCGGCAGCCGAGAGTTCCGAATGTCCGTTATAAAGGGAGAATAGAATATGAAATGCTGCGCTGATTTACACCTGTTCATGCGGTGCAGCATTTTTAGGAAAGGGGATTTTCTGATGGTAGTATGGAAAAATTTTGACGAGCTTGATTCATATAAGAAGCTTAATGAGCTTGGGGACCGGGTCGATCTTCCTGCTGTGATGAGCGGTGCTTCCGGTGAGAAGCGTGTTGCCGGGTACAGCGTTCCTATGTCCTCCGGTCTTTCCTACAATTTTGCTTCAAAGAAGGTAGATGATGAGGTGCTGGGCGTCCTTTCGGAGCTGGCAGCCGAAGCGCAGCTTACAGATAAATTCGCCGCTCTTTACAACGGAGAAATGATCAACACAGGTGAAAAACGTCTTGTTCTTCATCAGCTCTGCCGCGGTCAGCTCGGCAGTGATGTGATCGCCGACGGAGTAAATAAGAGAGAGTTTTATCTGGCGCAGCAGCATTCTGCGGCAGCGTTTGCAAGGAAGGTGCATTCGGGAGAGATCACAAATGCCAATGGCGAGAAGTTCACCACCGTGGTTCAGATCGGTATCGGCGGCAGCGATCTCGGCCCGAGAGCAGTTTATCTTGCTCTTGAAAACTGGGCAAGGAAGAATGATACCTTCAGGATGGAAGCAAGATTCATCAGCAATGTGGATCCGGATGACGCAGCAGCTGTTCTCGGAGCTATAGATATAGCGCATACTCTGTTCATTCTTGTCTCAAAGTCTGGCACCACCCTTGAAACTCTTACAAATGAGTCTTTTGTGAAGGCTGCCCTTAAAAATGCCGGTCTTGACCCGGCAAAGCATATGGTCGCTGTAACGAGCGAGACCTCTCCTCTGGCAAAGAGCAGCGATTACCTTGCCGCATTCTTTATGGATGACTATATCGGCGGACGCTATTCCTCCTCCTCTGCAGTCGGAGGTGTTGTTCTGTCCCTCGCCTTCGGTCCGGAAGTATTCGCCCGTTTCCTTGACGGCGCCGCTGCAGAGGACAGACTGGCTGCCAACCCTGATATCCTCAAGAATCCTGCAATGCTGGATGCCCTTATCGGTGTCTATGAGAGAAATGTGCTTGGGTTTGCTTCCACAGCTGTTCTGCCTTATTCTCAGGCAATGAGCCGTTTCCCGGCTCATCTCCAGCAGCTGGATATGGAATCAAACGGCAAGAGCGTCAACCGCTTCGGCGAGCCTGTCAGCTACAAGACAGGTCCTGCGATCTTCGGTGAACCGGGCACGAACGGACAGCATTCCTTCTACCAGCTTCTCCATCAGGGAACCGATATCATTCCTCTGCAGTTCATAGGCTTCAGACGCAGTCAGGCGGAAACGGATGTAGTAATACAGGACAGCACCAGCCAGCAGAAGCTCTGTGCCAATGTCGCAGCGCAGATCATGGCCTTTGCCTGTGGCAAGGACAGCGAGGATAAAAACAAGTACTTCGCCGGAGGCAGACCTTCAAGCATCATTGTCGGAGAGCAGCTTACCCCTGAAGCAATGGGAGCTATCCTTGCTCATTTCGAGAATAAGGTCATGTTCCAGGGCTTTGTATGGAATATCAACAGCTTCGATCAGGAGGGTGTTCAGCTCGGAAAGGTACTTGCCAAGAAGGTACTGGCTCATGAGACCGACGGAGCGCTCAAGGCTTACAGCGACCTTCTCGGTATCTGATATCGCCGGGACATCATATAGCCGGGACATCATATCACGGATAGGTTTTATATCACCATGACCTGATATCATGATCCCATGTACAATAGAATTTGCGGCGCATGAAGAGTGAAAGCTCATTCTTCATGCGCCGTTTTCTCTCTGTTACACCAAAAGAAGACTCCGCCCTCTGACAGGCAGAGAGCGAAGCCCTAAAATAATAATAGTGCTGTATTGCCGGATCAGTGTCCCGACTGCTGTTTTCCCTCCGGAAGCTCATACTCGGTATGAAGCAGCTTATGTGCCTTTTCACCGAGAGGCTTCTTGAGATATGTGCGGTAAAGCGTTGTTATCTCCGGGTTCTCATGGGAATATCTGATCTCACACTTTGAGTCGATATCCCAGAGCATTGCTCCTCTGTCGGCTGCCCGTTCCTGTCCCTCATGGATCGGCTGTCCGCCTCCTCCGGCACAGCCTCCCGGACATGCCATGACTTCAACAAAATCATAATCGACCTCGCCGTTATCTATAGCCTCCATGAGCCTTCTGGTATTCGCCAGTCCGCTCACAACGGCCACTCTCACATCTCCGGCCTTTGGTATGGTAAATACCGCCTCCTTCCACGGCTTGTTTCCTCTGACTGCCGAAAAGGCATCCGGATCAGGATTCCTGCCTGTAACAAGGTAGTAAGCGCTCCTGAGAGCAGCATCCATAACTCCTCCGGTCGCTCCGAAGATGACAGCCGCTCCCGTGCTGCTGCCGAGAGGCGAATCAAACGGCAGCTCCTCCAGCTCCTGCGGAACTATACAGTCACTGCGGAACAGACGATTCATTTCTCTGGTGGTAAGCACCACATCCACATCCGGATCTCCGCAGGCGTCATTCATATTAGGCAGCTCCCTTTCCGCTTTTTTTGCCGAGCAAGGCATGATGGATACCACAAATACCTTATGAGGATCCAGTCCCATCTTTTCAGCAAAGTAGCTCTTGGCAACGGCTCCGAACATCTGCTGCGGTGATTTTGCCGTTGAAAGACAGTCAAGATACGACGGATACTGGGTCTTTACAAAGCTGACCCAGCCCGGACAGCAGCTTGTAAACATAGGCCAGCGGTACTTGCCTCTATGGGTATATCTCTGAACGAATTCGCTTCCCTCCTCCATTATGGTCAGATCCGCTGCGAAATTCGTATCGAATACATAATCAAAGCCCATGCTCTTAAGGCATGCTACAAGTCTTCCCGGCGTTGCGTATTTCTTGCTGAGTCCGAAGCTTTCCGCCCAGGCCACCCTTACCGCCGGGGCTATCTGTACCACAGTCGTGATCTCAGGATCCGCCAGCGCATACAGCACCTTGACCGTATCATCCCTGACTGTCAGCGCCCCTGTCGGGCAATGGGTCACGCACTGTCCGCAGAAGGTACAGTCGGAATCCCTGAGTCTTCTGTTGTAGCTGACTCCGACAGTGGTTCTGGAGCCGGTTCCCACCAGATCCCAGATATGCATGCCCTGGATCTTGTCGCAGACCTGGATGCAGCGCATGCACTTGATGCATTTGCTGGCTTCGCGGACTACCGGCACACTGAGATCCAGCTTTGATCTTTCCGGAACGACCTTGTAAGGCTGATAATGGATATTCATATCGTGAGACATCTTCTGAAGCTCACAGTTATTGCTTCGCACACATACGGTACAGTTGGAGTTGTGCTGTGAAAGGATAAGCCTGAGGTTGGTCTTTCTGGCCTGACGCACGCCCGGAGAATTAGTTCTGATCACCATGCCCTCGCTTACCACCGTATTGCAGGCAGGCTGATAACGATCTGTTCCCTCTACCTCGACCAGACACATTCTGCAGGCAGCTATTTCATTTATCTCTTTCAGATAGCAAAGATGCGGTATAGGTATATTGTTCTTCTCTGCCGCTTCCAGTATGGTCGTACCTTCAGGAGCACGCAGATCTTTTCCGTTGATTGTAAAGCTTACCATTTCTCTATACGACCTCCCCTGAAATTGCCGAATCCGAAATGATCGCAGCGCAGACATCTTCCCGATTCCTTATGTGCCTCTTCGTCGGTAAATCCGCACTCGATACAGCTGAAATCCGTCTTTCTCTCGCATGCGTCTCTTTCGGAAATGTTAATGCGTCCTCTTGCCTTGAGATCCTTGAATACAGGAGGCGGAAGGATCACATCCGTAGTTATCTCATGATGGAATCCGAGATATTCATCGATATTTGCCGCTGCCGCCTTTCCTGCCGCGATAGCTCTGATGACCGTTGCCGGTCCCGTTACGCAGTCACCTCCGGCAAATACGCCCTCCAGCTCAGGCAGCTGAGTATTTGATTTGGCAAGGAATGCTCCTCCTCGCTTTATCTTGACTCCGCCCTGCTCAAAGCCCGCACTGTGGATGCCCTGTCCTACTGCAATGATGATCATATCGGCAGGTATCCTTCTTTCCGGTACCTCCGCTGTCCCCGGCTTCGGTCTGCCGCTTGCCATATCCACTTCACCGATGATCTGAGGCTGGGTCCAGAGTGCCACGGCTCTTCCTTCGGCATCTGTCTCGATACGGATCGGAGCTTCCAGCGAGCATATCTCAGCCCCCTCGGCAATAGCTCCCTCGACCTCCTCTGCCTGTGCGGTCATATCCTCCTGCCTTCTGCGATATACGCAGCTGACCTTGGCGGCTCCCAGTCTGATGGCGCTTCGCGTCACGTCCATCGCCACGTTTCCTCCGCCTATAACGACTATGTTCTTGCCCGAAAAATCAATAGGCTCCTCATCCCCGATGCTCCTCAGGAGCTCTACCGCGGAAATAACTCCCTCGCTGTTCTCTCCCTCTATGCCCATCTTCTTATCTGTCTGGGCTCCTATGGACAGATACAGGCAGTCGTATTCCTTCTTGAGATCGTCAAAGGTAATGTCCCTGCCTATTTCCACATTTGTCTGAACCTCAATGCCGAGAGAAAGGATCGATGCTATCTCCTCATCCAGAATGTTTCTCGGCAGTCTGTAGCTCGGAATGCCGTAGCGCATCATACCGCCCAGCCTGCCGTGTCTCTCATAGATAGTTACCTTGTGACCCATAAGGGAAAGATAATATGCCGCCGAGAGTCCGCCCGGACCTCCTCCGACTACAGCAATGCTGCGTCCGGTGCTCGGCGCGCATTTCGGCTGAGGAACATTTCCCGCATGATCCACGGCATAACGCTTGAGGCCTCTGATATTGAGCGGATCGTCCACCATGTTTCTGCGGCATCTCGCCTCGCACGGATGCTCGCATATATACGCGCAGGCGGCCGGAAGCGGATTATCCTTGCGGATAAGCCTTACAGCATCCTCACATCTGCCGTCGTTGACAAGGGAGATATAACCAGGTATATCCACTCCTGCCGGACAGAGAGCCACGCACGGTACAGGGTTCTTAAGGCTTCCTATGCATCTGTGATGATATACATGCTCCTCATAATCATCTCTGAAGCCTTCGAGTCCCATCAGCACCAGCTGAGCCGCATCGATTCCGATGGCGCAGTCCGCTGCATTGACTATAACTCTCGCAGTTTCCTCGATCCTTTCGATGATCGAAGGATACGGTTCTCCCTCCAGCACCTCGCGAAGCATATCGTTGAGCTGGGCAAGACCGATCCTGCACGGAACGCATTTTCCGCAGGTCTGTGCCTGACACATGCTGAGAAAGTTAAGCGCCATATCGACCGGGCACAGTCCCGGAGGACTGGCAGCGATACGTCTCTCCATATTGCGATACATCTGGTCAACGATCGCCTGGGCTTTGCTCGGCGTTTTTACATCCAAACGACTCATAATATCACCCCTTGCTTCAAAGAAAAACTGAATATATGCTTACTGTCCCGTTCTGAATAAGCAGGACAAACTGTTCTAAAATTAATACAATCTGAGTATAAATAATTTATTGTGCATTTGCAACAAAAGTTACTTAATTAACAAAAAATATTTTGTGAATAATGTAACATATTTGTTTAAAAATGAACGATCTCGTCTTATCCTTCGCATAACTGCCGTCCTCATGAATAAATTAAGTGAGAAAATCATACACATATGGTACAATGAGCACGAATCTAACCTGTTCAGACACATGACGGACAGTACGGACGGAAGGGTGTTCGCATGCTTTCCGCTGCGGCGGCAGCCGGTGTCTGAGCAGCAGCCGTCAAACAGCAGAGCTGCGGAAAAACTTGTTAAAGGGAGTAAATTAATAATGAGCAACATGCGTGGAGTTCAGACCAGTGTTATCAACATCAGAAGACGTGTCTATGCGGAGATAGCCAGGCTTTCCTATTCATATAACGGCAATCTGCATGAAATGTACCAGCAAATGGAAAAGATTCCGTATGATATCGTACCGGGCGAGGTTTCAAACTACAGAGAAGATGTATTTCTTGAGCGTGCCATACTCAAGGAGCGCATGCGTCTGGCAATGGGTCTGCCGCTCAGAACAGCAGCTGAAATGTCCGCTGTCTCACAGGGCGCGGAGGAAGCGGCTAAGCCTGAAAAGTATTACCAGCCTCCTCTCATCAATATAATCAAGTTCGCATGCCACTCATGCCCCGACAATGAGGTGCGCGTTACGGATTCCTGCCAGGGCTGCCTTGCGAGACCATGCAAGGAGGTGTGTCCTAAGAAGGCGATCTCGGTACGTGACAAGCGTTCCTCAATAGATCAGTCTGCCTGCATCAAATGCGGAAAGTGCATAGATGTCTGCCCTTACGGCGCTATTCAGAGGCTGGTACGTCCATGTGCAAACGCATGCGGTATGGATGCGATAGGCTCCGACGAATACGGCAGAGCAGATATCGATCAGAGCAAGTGCGTATCCTGCGGCATGTGTCTTGCAAACTGTCCTTTCGGTGCCATTGCGGATAAGGCACAGATATTCCAGCTCATTCAGGCCATCAAGAGCGATGTGCCTGTTTACGCTGCTCTTGCTCCTGCTGTTACAGGACAGTTCGGACCGGATATGCCTACCAATAAGATCCGCTCCGCCTTCAAGGCTCTTGGCTTTGAGGACGCGATCGAAGTGGCTATCGGAGCAGATCTCTGCACCATAACAGAAGCTAACGACTTTATTGAGGAGGTTCCTGAAAAGCTTCCTTTTATGGCGACTTCCTGCTGCCCGGCATGGTCTGTAATGGCAAAGAAGCTCTTCCCGGAGCAGGCAAAGTGCATTTCCATGGCTCTCACTCCGATGGTCCTGACAGGACGCCTTATCAAAAAAGAGCATCCGGAGTGCAAGGTATGCTTCATAGGTCCTTGCTCGGCCAAGAAGCTGGAGGCAAGCCGCAGAAGCATTCGAAGCGATGTAGACTTCGTGCTTACCTTCGAGGAGGTAATGGGAATGTTCGAGGCAAAGGAGATCGATTTCAAGGAGCTTCCTGAGGTCGAGGTAATGCACGGCGCCAGCGGCGACGGCCGCGGCTTCGCTATAGGAGGCGGCGTTGCAAATGCTGTTGTAAATTACATCAAAGAGGTTTATCCTGAAAAGGAAGAGATAAAGGTCGCCAGCGCACAGGGATTAAAGGAGTGCAGAAAGCTTCTCATGGCTGCAAAGGCAGGAAAGTACAACGGCTATCTGCTTGAAGGCATGGCATGTCCGGCAGGCTGCATCTCAGGCTCCGGAGCTATCCAGCCAATCAATAAGTCCAAGGCAACAAATCTCGCACAGCAGAAGCGCGCCACAAACGCTCATGCCAACACCAACCGCTATCAGGATCTGCTCGCATCCCTTGAAGAAAAGGATCTTGCAGCACCTTCCGAAAACGAAAAATAACTCAGTCTCCCGCATCAAGCAGCACCAAAGGAGGTAACCCATGAAGAATAAAGGCTTAAGTATCATCCTGTCGGCCGTCCTTGCCGTTTCACTTCTTTCCGGATGTGCTTCGGATAATAAGAGCACGGCATCGACTGCAGCACCTTCGGAAACGACCGCTGCCCAGACCGAAGCGGTTTCAGCTGCCACGCCGGCGGCTGAGAACACCTCCTCTGAGATCGAAACAGCAGATGCTCCTGCCGCCGTTGAAGCAGATAATACAGTGATCCGGATCGGCGCCATGAGCGGTCCTACAGCCATGGGTATGGT
>JAQXPY010000133.1 GCA_029100885.1 Clostridiales bacterium
ACACAAAAAGAAGGACCTTGGGCTCTTATCGAACCCTCGGTCCTTCTTTTTTCTAGGCTATGCTTTTTTCACAGCCCCTTTTGCAATAAAAAAATATTATGCGTAAGCATTTTTTGCTCGCAATAAAATAAGCCCTCCCGCATTACGGAAAGGGCGCGATATCAGGCTTGTTTGTACTTTGCGGAAAAGCTGATAAAAACCAAATGAACAGGGTGAAAAGATCAGGCTCGAACAGGCAGGGTCATATATAATGAGCCTGAAGTCAGCTCTGGTTGTAGAGCTTGAAGTCAGCTCTGATTGTTGAGCTTCGCTGCGTTGTTGGTTATAAGGTCGAGCTGCTTGTGAAACAGAGCGAGATCCTCAGGAGAAAGACCGTTTGTGACTTCATGGTTAAGTCTGGTTATTATCTCGTTGACAGGAACCTCTAAGCTGCGGCCTTCCTCTGTCAGATGGACGATCACCTTCCGGCGGTCATCTACCCTGAAAGACCGTTCTATAAGTTTTTTGTCTTCGAGACGTCCGAGGATACCGGTAACGGTTGAAGAGTCGAGGTTGAGTGCCTCGGCAAGCTGGGACGGCATCTGTCCGTCCTGCTCCCAGAGACATTTGAGAGTAGCGTACTGAATAGGTGTTACATCAAGGCATGAAAGCTCCCTTTTAAAGTAGGTAAAAACAGTATTCTGTGCCTTCGTCAGCAGAAAATTAATGCATTCTTGTAATTTCATATGAATAACCCCTTTGAAATATTATTATAATTGTTTATTATTTTAATTGCAATTTATAATTTTTTTAATCAATAATTATTATTACCGATGCGTTGATTTCCCTTTAAAAATATATATTTTGACTTGTTCTTACCATCTGCTTTGCAAGCAAAAATATTGCTTACAGCCTATAAGACAATTCATTTCCAATTAGTACGATTTGAGTTTATAATTTAACAAGCATTTAAAAAGCCGTAAGGCGAGTTTATTTTTAGGAGGGTAATCCAATGGCAGAGGAAAAGCTCGTATTATGCGAGAAAAAAGGATATATCGGATATATCATTATCAACAGACCTGACAAGATGAACGGTATCAACCGTGATACATATGCTGCGATCGCAGATGCCTGCGACTATTTTGAAGAGCAGGATGATATCAAGGTAGTTGTTATCAAGGGTGCGGGAAGATGCTTCTCAGCAGGCTTTGATCTCAGCACAACAGTAGGTAAGGAGACAAACGAGACACAGCGTCGTGCTTACGAGAAGTTCGGAAACCGCACACGCAAGAAGATCTGGGAGATGACAAAGCCTACCATCGCTCAGGTACACAGCTACTGCTACGGCGGAGCTCACGATATTGCTCTTGCATGCGATTTCTGTATCGTTTCAGATGATGCATCCATGGGAGTTAACGAGATCCAGTTCGGTCAGGGCGCTACATTCCTTGCTATGCCTTACATGATCAATCTTCGCAAGTGCCGTGAGTACCTTCTCACAGGTAAGTTCTACGATGGCAAGACAGCTGTTGAGATCGGTATTGCCAACCAGTGTGTAGTCTGCGATCCTGAGAACAAGTACGATGCAAAGACTCAGCCGGAGCTTAAGCATCAGGAACTGGATGAGGCTGTAAAGGCATTTGCGAAGCAGCTTGCTATGGTTCCGAGAAATGCCATGGCTCTTCAGAAGAAGTCCATCAACCGCTGCATCGATGCTATGGGATTCGCTACGATGCGTGAGGAGTGGCTTGATACACTTTGCCTCGGCATGTGCTGGGAGAATGAGGAGGTCAACGAGTTCAACGCTAAGCTTAAGGAGCTCGGCAGCCTTAAGAAGGCAAAGCAGTGGAGAGAAGAGAAGTATTCCAATATCTGACAATAATCAAATATATGATAAGCAAAAGGCGTTCCGCTGGAGATCGGAACGCCTTTTACTTGTTTAGTTGAGTAAACAAAAAATGATTAGGAGTAAAACTATGATCAAACAGTAATTGCTACCGTTTTCACCAAATGTGTAGATGCGGGATTTCTCCCGTAGGCTGCAGACATTATTTTGTCTGTACGGTAATGCCTGCAGCTTATGCTTTTAACAGATCGATCCGGTCAACAGACGACGGTATCAGTCTGCCTGCTCAGGACTCTCCCAGAGAAGCAGCTTTGTGCCGAGTCCCTTATCAAGAGCTCTGTGATAGAGATCGTATCCGAGAGCCACATCAAATACTGCCATGCCGCTGGCGATAAAGCAGATGATCTGATCGTCGTTCTCACGACCTGCCTTTACGCCGTTGATCACTTCACCGATATTCACTGACTCAGGAGCATCAAGAGCCGGCTTCTTGCCTTCATCGATAAGATGGAAGATCGGTCCTCCGATGACTGTCTTGTAGAATGCTTCCTTATCACCTGATGTGATGGCATCCTCTACATAAGCCTCGTGAAGTCTGTAGTTATCCCATACGATCTTCATGTTCATCCAGAATGCTTCGTCTCCGTTAAGTGGACCTGAAGCAAGTACTGTGCAGCCCGGCTTGATCCACTCGCTGTTGAAGATGAGCGGAACTGTACGTGAAGCGGCAACATTAAGAACATCAGCCTGACGTGTAGCTGTCTCAAGATCGTTTTCAACAACAGCTTCGATACCGTATGTCTTTGTGCAGTACTCTGCAAGAGCGATAGCGCGGGCCTCTGAATGATTGTGGCAGATGACCTTCTTAAGGTTAGGCATCTCGCCGACAATATTCTGAAGGCATGACTTTCCGATAGCTCCGCATCCGATAAGAGTGAGAACCTCTGAATCCTTGCGGGCAAGATGACGAACACCTACTGCAGGAACAGCTCCTGTTCTTGCTGCGGAAATAAGATTTCCGCTCATGTAGCAGATCGGTTCTCCTGTATCTTTATCATTGAGGGTAGTCATGAGAATGCTTCTTGGAAGGCCAACGTTCTTGTTCGCTGCGTTTGAACCGTAGAACTTGCAGCCTGCTGTCGCAAAACGTCCGCCGATATAAGCCGGCATAGCAACGAAACGACGGTCAGGACCATCCTTAGGCATATTTTCGAATTCAGGCTCCTTAGGGAAGGTAACATAGATACCGTGGCTGTTATGGTTCGGTCCTCCCATAACATAGTCTCCCTTTGCGATAAGCTTGAAAACCTCTTCTGCGTTGTTTACGCAGAGGCTTGCGTCGAGTACTCCGGCTTCGATTACATCCGGCTCTGACATGTACAGAAATTCAGTACGCTTTCCCATGATGTTTACCTCATATTTTGTAAGAAATTATAAAAGTATAAAATATAAGGTCGCGAATTGAGCACTCAATCGCGACCCCTTTGTCACTTTTAAAATGATATAGCATCATGTTTTATTTTTGTCAAGCAAATTATTGATTTCATGAATGATAGGAAGCAGTATATTTGCGTTGCCGGCAAGATAGGCGGCACAGCACTCCTCGTCAGGCAGAGTCTCGCTGTATTCGAAAGGGATCGAAACAAGCGTTCCCTCTGACAGGTACTCGGAGGCATATCTTTCGGGCATAAAGGCTATGCCGTTTCCGTTCAGAAGAAATTTTGTGAGTATTGAGGTCTGATCCACCGCCATTCTGTAGGCTGATACCGGATAATGACCGGAAAACCATGCTTCGAAATCCTTGCCCCAGTGCATATTGATAAACGGAAAATCCCCGATGTTTTCAGCTGTCATTCTGTCGGAAGGAAGAGCGAGTCCAGGGCTGCATAGCAGCAGATATCTGCTCCTGCATATCGGTACGGTGCGGATATCGTTATGATACGGAGGGTGGAGCGTGAAGCCTATATCGATGGAGTGATCCAGTATCTTGGGCAGGATGTTGCTGGAATGATCACATAGGAATTTGAAATATATCTCCCTGTGGGATTCCACTACCATAGAGAGCGTATTGACAAAGGCTGTATCCCATATGGATTCAGGAGCGGCTATAGTGATGTGCATATCGAAATTGTTGTAAAAAACCAGCTCCTGCTTGGCACTCTCCATGGTGGAGGCAATGCTCTTTGCGTATGGAAGAAACTGCCGGCCTGCCGATGTCAGAATGACATAATGGGTACTTCTTATAAACAGAGAAGTATTGAGCTCTGTTTCGAGAGACCTGATCCTTGCGGATACAGCAGTTTGGGATATGAACAGCTCTTCGGCGGTTTTGCCGAAATTACGAAGCTCGGCCAGCTTGAGAAAGGTTTTTATGTCTCGCAGATTCATTGTTTTTATTCCTTGATCGCAGCCGCCGCCGTGTCGGCAACTGCAGATGCGGATACTTAAACAGCTTAGCCGCCTGAAGAGCGACTATGAGTGTCGGCTCCTGCATATGAGGATACGGATACTTATGCATTTGTGATACCTGCTCCGTCAGGACAGACACAGGCATCCGGCTGTCAAAAATTTTATAAAGATTAGCATAGAGCATCTCAAAAGTAAACATTTTTAAGGCTGCTTCCGGGGCTTATGATGATTATTCGTAAAAAAAACCAGCCGGCTCTTTTTTAAGTCTCAACAGCCGCGATAGGTCATGGAGAGCTTGTGTTTTTACAATGTTTTGCATGCAAAACAACATTGACAAATAGATAACCAATGAGTAATATTAGCATAGAAAACAATGTGGTTGTTTTTGGTGTGTCAACACATCAAAAAGGCAATTTTTTTGGAGGTATTTATGGATTTTAAACTTACCAAAGAGCAGCAGCTTGCACAGGAATTATTCCGCAAATTTGCTGAAACTGAAATCAAGCCTCTGGCTCATGACATGGACGAAACAGAAGAGATCGACATGGAGCTTCTCGGCAAGATGCAGAGATACGGCTTCTTCGGTATTCCTTACGCTAAGGAGTACGGCGGAGCCGGCGGAGACTATCTTACATATGCGCTTTGCATGGAAGAGGTTTCCAAGCAGGATGGTTCCTGTGGTATCACGATCTCTGTTCACACATCACTTTGCTGCGGATGTATCAACGAGTTCGGTACAGAGGAGCAGAAGCAGAGATTCCTTCGTCCGCTTGTAGACGGAAGCAAGTACGGATGCTACGGTCTTACAGAGCCTAACGCCGGTTCAGACGTTCAGGGTGCTCAGACTACAGCTGTTCTTGACGGTGATGAGTGGGTAATTAACGGTTCAAAGATCTTCACAACAAACTCAGCATTTGCTGATATCTGCGTAGTATTCGCAGTTACAGATAAGACTGTTCCTGTATCCAAGGGACTTACAGCATTCATCGTTGACCTTAAGGAGACTCCTGGTGTAAACGTACAGGACAACATCAAGCGTATGGGTATCCGTGCAGCACAGAACTGCATCGTTACATATGATGATGTACGCGTTTCCAAGGACAGAGTTCTCGGTGAGGTAAACAAGGGCTTCAAGATCGCCATGAAGGCTCTTGACGGCGGACGTATCGGTATCGCTGCTCAGTCAGTTGGTCTTGCACAGGGTGCAATCAACGAGGCTATTGAGTACGTTAAGGTTCGTGAGCAGTTCGGCAAGCCGATTGCAGCATTCCAGAACACACAGTTCAAGCTTGCTGAGATGCAGACAAAGGTTGACGCAGCTCGTCTTATGACATGGAGAGCAGCAGTTGCAAAGGACAACCACGAGAACTATTCTTCACTTGCAGCTATGGCTAAGCTTTTCGCATCAGATGTTGCCAACCAGGTAACACGTGACGCTGTTCAGCTCTTCGGCGGATACGGCTACTGCCGTGAGTATCCGGTTGAGCGTATGATGCGTGATGCTAAGATTACAGAGATCTATGAGGGAACTTCAGAAGTTATGAAGATCGTTATCTCTGGCGCTATGGATCTTAAGAAGAAGAAGTAAGGGGGATTTTATAAATGAAAGTTATCGTTTGCGTAAAACAGGTACCTGATACTTCAGGAAAGGTTGCAGTTAAGCCGGACGGAACTCTTGACCGTGCTTCAATGCTTACCATCATCAACCCTGATGACCTTAATGCGGTAGAGGCAGCTCTTAAGCTTAAGGATGAGACAGGATGCGAAGTCGTAGTTGTAACCATGGGTCCTCCTCCTGCAGAGAAGATGCTTCGTGAGATCATTGCTATGGGCGCTGACCGCGGTGTTCTTATTTCAGCACGTGAGTTCGGCGGATCAGATACATTCGCTACATCACAGATCATCGCTGCAGGTATTCATCATATGGGTCTTAACGATGACGACATCGTTATGTGCGGACGTCAGGCTATCGACGGAGATACAGCACAGGTTGGACCGCAGATCGCTGAGAAGCTTGAGCTTCCTCAGATCACATATGCAGGCGACATCAAGGTTGAGGGTAAGGAAGTAGTCGTTAAGCGTATGCTTGAGGACGGATACATGAACATCAAGATGAAGACTCCTTGCCTTATCACATGCATCAAGGAGCTCAATGAGCCTCGTTACATGAGCACATACGGAATTTTCTCTGCTTATGAGAAGCCGGTTGATGTATTTGATTACAACACACTTAAGGATGAGCCGCTCATCGATCCTAACACTATCGGTCTTCAGGGATCACCTACAAACATTCTTATATCATTCACACCACCTCTTAAGGGTGCAGGTGTAATTCTTGAAGGCGCTGACAAGAATACTGCTAACGAGCTTGCCGGTATTCTCGAGAAGAAGCATGTCATCTGATGAAGGGAGATATTGAATAATGGAAATGTACGATAGTTCAAAAATTGAGCAGTTCAAGGATGTCTGGGTATTCTGCGAGCAGCGTCAGGGCGTTGTTCAGCCTACAAGCTTTGAGCTTATTTCAGAAGGCCGCAGACTCGCAGATGAGCTTGGATGCAAGCTTTATGCTCTTCTTCTCGGAGACAATGTAGCTGACAGCTGCAAGGAGATCGCAGGTTACGGTGCTGACGGTGTTATCCTTTGCGAGAGCCCGCTTCTTAAGCACTATACAACAGACGGATATACAAAGGTTATCGTTGACGTTGTTAAGCAGATGAAGCCTGAAGTAGTTATCTTCGGTGCTACATACATCGGACGTGACCTTGGTCCTCGCTGCGCTGCAAGACTTCACACAGGTCTTTGCGCAGACTGCACACACCTTGATGTAAGTGTTCCTGTATATCAGGAGTTCCTTACAGGTGCTTCAACACTTCCTGCAGACAGAATTGCCGGAACAAGCAGTGCTATGGTTATGGGACAGAAGCATGATGTTTCACATGACCTTAAGATGACTCGTCCTGCATTCGGCGGACACCTTATGGCTACTATCATCTGCCCTCGTTTCCGTCCTGCAATGGCTACAGTTCGTCCTGGCGTTATGAAGAAGGCTCCTTTCGATCAGGCAAGAGCAGATGCAGCTGAGATCATCAGACCTGCATTCGAGCTTACAGAGGCTGATTTCGAGACAGAGATCCTTGCTGTTGAGAAGGCTGCAAAGAAGCTTGTTGATCTTATCGGTGCTGATTACATCGTATCAGTTGGCCGTGGTATCGCAAAGGATGTTGAGGGCGGTATCAAGCTTGGTCAGGAGCTTGCTGACGAGCTCGGCGGAGTTCTCGGCGGATCACGTGTTACTATCGACTCCGGCTGGCTGAGTGCTGACCACCAGGTTGGACAGACAGGTAAGACTGTACATCCTAAGGTATATATTGCTCTTGGTATTTCAGGTGCTATCCAGCACAAGGCTGGTATGCAGGATTCAGAGTGCATCATTGCGGTTAATACCAACCCTTCAGCTCCTATGTTCGAGATCGCTGACTACGGTATCGTAGGCGACCTCTTCAAGGTAGTTCCGATGCTCATCGAGTCTATCCGCGCTATCAAGGCTGCAAAGTAATAAAATCCAAAATAACTCTATTTGAAAACGGCAGAGCTTATGCTCTGCCGTTTTCACTTTTATGGTTCAGAAACTACTGACTGTGATGCTGTTACCGCTTACGATTCGTTTACAGTTTGCAGGAGAATATATACATTTGTTTTTTTTCGTGCTAAAAGTATCAGTGAGATATTTTACTGTTCGGCCTGACAAAGAGCAGCAGGAAGATACAAATGGATAGGAAACAGTAATTTTTCTTCGTGAGCCACGTGAATAAAACACAGGGATACATATTAACAGTATCATAAAACTGTCACAAAAGGTTTCACGGAGACAGAGCAGAAACAGAATACAGAGGAATTCGATTATGAAGAAAGCAAGAATGTCAGCGGTCGTCGGTTTAATGATCGCTGCCCTTAGCCTGACAACGGTAAATGAAGTCAGCAGGATAGATACGTATGCGGCAACGGTTACGGCTGAGTTTTCCGGCATGACTCTGTCAAAGGACGGAAGCGCATCCTGGAATCTGGTTTCGGTTCCCGGGCAGCAGGAGGTGGATAAATATGAACTGAGGCTTGCCAGAAAGAGCAGCGGCAACTGGAATACAAGCTACAAGACCGTTAAGACGAGCGATAACAGCTACGAGTTTTCATTTTCTGCCATAGGTCAGTATTATTATACGGTCAGAGCGATCTTTATAGGCGGAGATGTGAGCGGATGGTCGGCAGCCAGCCCAACTGTATCTGTAGGTTCGGAGGATATAGTATCTGACACAGGCAGTACCGGAGGCTCCGGAACAGCATATATACAGGTAGTGGGTACTGACGGCAGGATATATTATGTGCCGGCGGGACCGGGAACCGGATATACCTCGACGACGAGTACTATCGGACCGGGAGGTACATATATCTCAGGCGGCAGCAGCGGAACGATTTACTATTCCTCCAATACAAGTGTGATCAATGCGGTGAACGGCAGCACCTCAGGCGCCGTTTCCGGCTCAGCGGTTACAGGCGGCAATGCCTCCTCCGGCTGGATCAAGGACGGTACCCGCTGGAGATACAGATATGCCAACAATACATATGCAAGAGGCAGCATGGACAGGATCGATAACGAGTGGTATTACTTTGATAATAATGGCTTCATGACTACAGGCTGGGTATATTACAATTCAAACTGGTATCTTTTCGGTGTTGACGGAAAGATGCGTACCGGCTGGAATATGGTAAATAATAAATGGTATTATATGAACGGCGGTGGTATAATGCAGACCGGATATGTAACAGTGGAGGGAATAACTTACTACTGTGATCAGTCGGGAGCAAGAGTACAGGGCGGATATAATCCTGACGGACATTACTTTGATGAAAGCGGTGTCATGATCAAGTAAAAACCGCGGACGCAAAAAAGCATCTTAATAATTAAGGGGATATTATGAAAATATACGAGGAATTAGTTGAACGCGGTCTTATCGCACAGGTGACCGACGAAGAAGAGATCAGAAACATGGTCAATGAGGGAAAAGCCACATTTTATATCGGTTTTGACCCTACTGCAGACAGCCTTCATGTGGGACATTTTATGGCTCTCTGCCTGATGAAGAGACTTCAGATGGCAGGAAACAAGCCTGTGGCTCTCGTGGGCGGAGGTACAGGCATGATCGGAGATCCGTCGGGAAGAAGCGATCTTCGCAAGATGCTTACGGTCGAGACCATTCAGCACAACTGCGACTGCTTCAGAAAGCAGATGGAGCGTTTTATTCATTTCGGAAACGAAAGCTCCGATGCGATTATGGTGAACAATGCCGACTGGCTGCTGAACCTTAACTATGTTGAATTCCTCAGAGATATAGGAGTTCATTTCAGTGTCAATAAGATGCTGGCAGCCCGCTGCTATGAGAATCGTATGGAGCAGGGACTTACCTTCCTGGAGTTTAATTATATGCTCATGCAGGGCTATGATTTCTACAGACTCTATCAGGACTATGGCTGCAACATGCAGTTCGGTGGAGATGATCAGTGGTCAAATATGCTTGCGGGCACCGAGCTGATCAGAAAGAAGCTCGGCAAGGACGCTCATGCTATGACTATAACCCTCCTTCTTAATTCAGAGGGCAAGAAGATGGGCAAGACTGCTTCGGGAGCCGTATGGCTGGATCCCGATAAGACTTCTCCTTATGATTTCTATCAGTACTGGAGAAACGTCAACGATGCGGATGTTGTCAAGTGTCTCAAGATGCTTACATTCCTTCCTCTTGAGCAGATCAGAGAGATGGAGAGCTGGCAGGGTTCGGAGCTGAACCGTGCAAAGGAGATTCTGGCGCATGAGCTGACAGAGCTGGTACACGGAAAAGATGAAGCCGACAAGGCTGAGGCAGCTGCAAAGGCTGTTTTCAGCGGAGCCTCATCCGCAGATATGCCGACATATACTGTGCAGGAGGATGCGTTTACAGACGGAAGGATAGACATCGTCAGCATTCTTGTAAATTCAGGTCTTTGCTCTTCAAGGGGAGATGCCCGCAGAAATGTTGAGCAGGGCGGCGTAACGGTTGCGGATGAAAAGGTAACCGATTCCAAAAAGACATACGGAAGAGAGGAGCTTGGAGGAGAGGGAATCATAGTCCGCCGCGGCAAGAAAAACTTTATCAAGGTCAATTGTTAAGCTTTTTGTAAGCTTTTGAGAAGCATGTTCGTAAAATAATGGTGCTATACTCAGCCTATGTTTAAGAGGTGTTTAAAAAGCTTAATATTGGGAATTGTTATTTCGGCTGTCTGTTCATTTGCTGCTCTTGCGGCTTCTCCGGATGGCAGGGACTTTCCTTATCGTGTGGAGCTGGATGTGGATGAGTGCAGCAGGCTGTGTTATGCAGGTCATCCGGGCAGTACCGTAGTATACAAGGACGGATATGCTGTTATGCCGGATACGACCTTCAGGCTGGTAAAGAACGAGGAAAGCCGGGCGGCTGTCGATCCGTCGGATCTGTCGATAACTATCTCGCTGTTATATGAGAACGAAAACAGATCAGGGTCTCACAGGGAGGTCATAAAGCAGTACAACAACGGCGATCTGTCATTGGATAACAGCTTTTCGGTATTGTCGGACAATATCGCAGCAAGTCTGGATGACAGAGGAAGACTGTTCAGTGATTCACTTAACGGGCTCGAGATGGTTCTCAAGACTTCGGGCGGAGATAAGGAAAAGATGTATCTGTATGTCTGTGATTATGATGACTACAGCGATTATCTTTACGGTTCATCATATTGATTCTGAATAACGGTGATTCGAGGCCTTCAGATATATCAGCTGTATGATATAAGAAATATACTATATGATATATAACATGATATATACAATATGATATATAAAAATATGAGATGCGGTCAGATCATTATTTAGGGAAAGTGCGTATGCATTTTCCCTTTTTCTGAATATTTTCACACGCCTTTATTATTTTGTACCTGACGGCTTGGAGCCTGAAAACACGCCTGTGTGTTTCCGGCAGATATACGGAAGGGAATGAGGAGCAGGTCTATGCATTCTATTGATTTTATTTTCGGTGACGCAGGAAGCGGAAAGTCTGAATATATATACAGGTGGCTCAGTGATGAAGCGGTAAAGCATCCGGAAAAAAACTTCTTTCTTTTCGTTCCGGAGCAGAACACACTGCAGGCACAAAAACAGCTGATAGAAAAAAGCAGCAGGCACGGCATGCTCAATATGGATGTGCTGTCCTTCAGCCTCCTGTCCTACAGAACATTTGAGGAGCTGGGGATAGAGTCTCCGGTTCTGATAGACGATGTCAGCAAGTCGATACTTCTCAGAAAGGCAGTGATCGAAGAGGCCGATGAACTCAGCATTTACAGAAAAAAGGCCAGATCTGAGGGCTTTCTCGATCAGGTCATGAGCTTCATTACAGAGATGCTGCAGTACGATATCGGTATTTCCAGACTGGAGGAGGCAGCCGGCAAGCTGGACAGCCTGATCCTGAAAAATAAGCTTAAGGATATTTGCCGCATTTATGCGGCTTTTTGTGCCAGGCTTGAGGATAAAGCTGCACTCCCGGAACAGATAGCTCTCAGGCTGCTTTCGGTAATAGAGGGTTCAAAGCTTTTGGAGGGGTCGGTGATCGTGTTTGACGGTTATACAGGCTTTACTCCTGTTCAGCTGATGCTGATTGAACATATTATCTCCAAGGCAGAAAGAACCAGATTTGCCGTAACCGTTCCAAGGGGAGCTTCACCCTACAGAAGAAAATCCGGGGATAATAATGATATAACGGATATATACTGGCTGAGCTGCGAAACGGTGGCAAAGATCTGCGAAGCAGCAGAAAGGAACAGTATCAGAAATACGGGGGAGATCTATCTCGATGCCGGAAGACAGTCAGCCGAGGCAGTGCTGGTATCGGCTCTTAATCCGGCTGAGGAGGTTCGCTGTATAGCCAGGGATATAAGGCTCAGAGCGAGAACCGAGGGGATACGATACAGACAGATGGCGGTGGCAGCCGCAGATCTGCCGGGTTATGCAGAGCTCCTTATGTCAGAGTTCGAACATGAGGAGATTCCGTTCTTTATGGATGCCCGTGCAGTTGCGGCGGACAGCCCTTCGGTGCAGTATATCCTGAGTCTGCTTTCAATGATCAGAAATAATTACAGGTTCGATGACCTGATGAGATATTTCAGAAATCCGCTGAGCTCATTTGATGACAGGAGCCGGAACAGGATAGATCTTGCCGACAATTTTCTGAGGAAAACCGGACTGAGGGGAAGAGCTGCCCTGAAGGCCTTCGGAATGGAGGAGACTGCCGGGCGTATCTTCGAGCTGGAGGACAGTCTTAAAGCGGCAGCCACCATCGGAGAAATGACCGGGGTGCTGAGGGACTTCTGTATCAGGGAGGAGCTTTCGGAAAGATCTGAGGCACTGGCAGTAAGTATGGAAAAGGCGGGATATGTGATGCAGGCGGCTGAATGCCGGAGATTTACCGGAATGATCCCTGAAATGTTTGACAGAATGGATGCGGTCCTCGGGGAAGATCGGGCAGGCTTTGAAGAATTCGCTGACCTGTGCTGTGCCGGCTTCAGACGTATGAAGGGAGGAATGATCCCAGAGACCATGGACTGCCTGGTGGCAGGGGATATCAGGAGAAGCCGCTTTGATAATATTAAGGTTCTGTATGTGATCGGTGCTAATGAGGGAGTGCTTCCTTCGGTCGTTACAGGAGGGGGCATCTTTTCGGATGCCGAAAGATGCGAGCTGGAAGCCATGAATATCGAAATGGCTCCGGATGACAGGGCAGATGCCTCAATACAGAGGTTTTATCTCAAGCAGCTGTTCAGCAAGCCATCGGATAAGCTGATCCTGACCTTTTCAAGGATGGGCAGGGACGGAAAAAAGCTCAGGGCATCCTCCGTTATCAGTGAAATAGAAGATGGAATCTACGGCAGCTTTGATCATGTGGAAAGCATAGGAGAAGAAGACTTTGAACGTGTCAGCTCTGCCGGAGACGGGCTGATGACATTGGCGGCGGCAGTGTCCGGCGCATCTTCAAGGAAGAATGATATAAAAGCAATGTATAAGGCATTGTCCCGATCGGGCTTTGCTCCTGATGCGGACAGGATAATCGGAGCCTCACTTTCCGGGCAGGCTATATCGGCCCTGTCCTCAGAAACGGCAGAAAAGCTGTACGGACAGGTGCTTAAGGGTTCTGTTACAAGAATAGAGAGCTTCGAAGGCTGTCCGTTCCTTCACTTTGTTCGATACGGACTCGGACTTAAGGAGAGGGAACGCTATGAGATCGGAGCCATAGATATCGGAACCATTTTCCACAGTGCCTTAGACGGTGTATTCAGGGAGCTCAGAAGCAAGGGAACCGACATAGGCAGTGTTGATGAGCAGAAGCTTGGACAGATATGTGTACAGCAGGCGGAAGCAGCTGTAGGCAATTATTCCGGAAAAGACTTCGACGCCACGGCAAGAACGAGATACATAGCCGAAAAGATCCGGAGGATCACTGTTCGTACTGTGATGACCCTTAAGCATCAGATCGGAGCAGGAGACTATTCGGCAGACGCTACGGAGGCTCCGTTCAGGATAAGCAGAGACGGAGTCGATCTAAAGGGCGTGATCGACAGGATAGACAGCTGCAAAACAGATACAGAGCAGCTGGTCAGGGTCATCGATTATAAATCTGCCAACAGGGAGTTTTCGATCGACAGGCTGCTGGACGGTATGGAGCTGCAGCTGATAACATACCTGAATGCTGCAGTAAGGCGGGCAGAGGCAATGGAAAAAAAGGATGTTGAGGTGATCCCTTCGGGAATGTTCTACTATCATATCGACGATCCTGTTATGGACTATGACCCTGAAAAGGGAATCTCGGATGTACAGATAGGAAAGCTGAGGGAGCTGAGAATGAATGGAGCGGTGGATTCGGATATCGCAGCCGCAGTACACACAGACAGGAGCCTTTCGGGAGAGGCAGGCCTCGAAAAGTCGGACTTGAAGACATCATCGGTGATCAATGACAAGTCAACGATACTCGGCAGAGAGGATTTTAAGAACCTGATGAGGTTTGCCGAGGAGAGGATCACGGAGGATGCGGTGAAGATACTGAGCGGCAATATTGAAATAAAGCCCTTCAAAGACGGAGACAGGAGCAAATGCGATTACTGCGCATATCACGGTATATGCAGATTTGACCCGAGGATCAGAGGAAATGAATTCAGATATCCGGTAAAACATGATCTTGGTGAGCTCAGGAAAGAGGAAAAAGATGATCAGCTGGAGTGAAGAACAGAAAAGAGTTATTGAGTCCCGTGGATCGGATCTGCTTGTTTCGGCGGCGGCCGGAAGCGGAAAAACAGCCGTGCTGACAGAGCGTATTATTCAGCTGATAGAAAAGGACGGTGTCAGCCTGAGTGAGATCATAGTCATGACCTTTACAAAGGCGGCGGCTTCGGAGATGAGGGAGAGGATAGATACAGCTCTGAAACAGAGGATGCGGGAGAAACCGGGAAATACTCACATGCGTCTCCAGCAGCTGCTGCTGCCGAGAGCCCGTATAGGAACAGTGGACTCTGTATGTCAGGGGCTGATAAGACAGTATTATCAGGAGCTGGATATAGAACCGGATTTCAGGGTGGCCGACGACGGGGAGATCAGGGTCATGAAAAATGATGCCCTTAATGAACTTATGTCCGCTCGTTTTGAAGAGGCCGCTCCTGATTTTATGGATCTGATGGATACCTTCGGAAAGAAGGATAGCGATACCGGGGCAGCGGCTCTTATCGACAGCATCAGCAGATTTGCAGAGAGTCAGACCTTTCCGAAGAGGTATCTCAGGGCATGCATCGAAGAATGTGAAAATGACAGGCGGGGTGAAGCAGGCTCCTCTCTCTGGTTTCAGACAGCGGTAGAACAGCTTCATTCGGAGGTCAATGATCAGCTGGAAATGCTGCATATAGCGAAGGAGGTCTGCGGAGATGCGGACGGACCTGTAAAATATCTGGAAAGTATTGAGTATTGTATAGAAACTGCAGAGGAGCTGCTGAAAATATCCGGCTACAGCGGGCTGTATGAGTTTGCAAGGGAAACAGCATTTTCAAATCTGCCTCCAGTCAGGGCGAAGGATAATGTCGATCCGGAAAAAAAAGAATTTGTCAAGTCGGTCAGAAACGGCTTCAAGGATTTTGTCATAAAGGATCTCAGACAGGGTATGCTGTGTCTGCCGCCGGAGGTTTTTCTCAGAGCAGCGGCAGGAAGCGCTTCCCTTGGAAAAACACTGTTGGAGCTTACATTAGAATTCATGGAGCTGTTTTCCGAAAAAAAACGTGCTGCAAATGTTGTGGATTTCAGTGATCTGGAGCATCTTGCACTGGAGCTGCTCTACGAGGAAAGAGAAGGTCTGATGCAGCCCACACCGATCGCGGATGAGCTTGCTCTCAGACTGAAAGAAATAATGATCGACGAATATCAGGATTCCAATGCTGTTCAGGATGCGCTGCTGAAGGCTTTGTCCGCTGAGCGCTTCGGAAGACCGGATCTGTTCATGGTCGGCGATGTTAAGCAGAGTATTTACAGATTCAGACAGGCGGATCCCGGGATATTTCAGGAAAAATACAACAGCTTTGAAGATACCGGCAGCCATATCAGGATCGAGCTAAACAGAAATTTCAGAAGCAGACATGAGGTTATAGACAGCGTTAACGCCGTATTCGATGCCCTTATGAGAAGAGAACTTGGGGGCGTCGAGTATGATGCTGCTGCAAGACTTTGCCCGGGAGCGATCTTTCCTGAAGATGCACAGGGATACGAGTCGGACAGACGGACGGAGCTTCTGATCATGGATGCGGCGAAGACCGGCGGAAGCAGGGATGACGGATCATCGGAGGACGAGGAGACAGGAGCAGAACAGACTGAATATGAAATGATCGCCTTGAGGATAAACGAACTCATAAATAAGAGGGATCCGGAAAAGAGTATAAGAGTTGTCGACAAGCAGACAGGCAGAATGCGCCCCGCAGGCTACAGGGATGTCGTTGTTCTGATGCGTGCGGCAAAAAAGCATGCAGGTCTGCTTGCGGAGGTTCTGGCTGATGCAGGAATTCCCGCTCTGTACGACAGCTCTTCGGGATACTTCTCTTCAGGAGAGGTAGATACCGTTATTTCATTTTTGAATATTATTGACAATCCTCATCAGGACATACCGCTTGCGGCTGTTATGCGCAGTCCGTTGTTTGATTTCACCGATGAGGAGCTGGCTCTGATAAGGACAGGCTTCAGAGAGTGTGCTGCGGATGATATCGATGAGGAGTATCTCAAAATGGAGCATGAGCCTGATTTCTGGGATGCAGTCAGATACTGGGGAGAAAAAAACGACAAGGTAAGGCGTTTTGCCGACACTGTGAATTCCTACAGGACAGCATCTCAGATCCTGCCGGTTCACAGGCTTATAGACAGAATACTGGCGGAAACCGGATATTATAACTATGTTTCCGCAATGCCGTTTGGTGATGTCAGGAGAAAAAATCTGGATGCCCTGTTGGAAAGAGCGGAAAAGTTTTCCGATACAGTATTTCACGGAGTGTTCGACTTTATAAGATATATCGAGCAGTTTAAGGAAAATGAGATAGATTTCGGCGAAGCGGGCAGTGAAGACGGGAATACAGACGCTGTAAGGATCATGACCATACACGGCTCCAAGGGACTGGAGTATCCGATAGTATTTCTTGCCAGAACAGGTTCAAGAGGACTGATAAAGAGCGACAAAAACGATATACTGACAGACTCCGGACTCGGTGTGGCAGCCGATTATATAGATTCGGCAGAGGGAATAAGATATCCGTCTCTGAAGAAAAAGGCCGTCAGAAGAAAAAATGAACTCGAGGATACCGGGGAAAGCCTCAGACTCTTATATGTTGCCATGACGAGAGCCAAAGAAAAGCTGATAATAACTGCCGCAGGCAGATCAACGGCAAAAACTCCTCTTGAAACACAGATCAGAGAGAAAATGCATATGGGAGAAATGTATCGGGATCTTTCCGGCACGGTCAAGCTCCCGGTCAGCCTTATAGCTTCAAACAAAACATATCTTAACTGGGTACTGCTTTCGGCTGGCTGCAGACCGGAGCATTTTTCGGTAAGATTCTTTGACAGGCGTTCAGTTGAAGAAAGCAGATCGGAGGCGGCTGCCGAGGAGCTGCGATTTGTAAATGCTGCGCAGGAGGCGGGCTCAGAGGGAGGATCACTGAGTACGGAGGAGCAGCTCAGGGTGAATGAGCTGTGTGCAAGGTTTAATGCGGACTATCCGTACAATGCGGAGACTGTCCTGAAACCAAAGCTGTCGGTATCCGAGATCAAGCTCAGAAGTATCCATCTGCTGCCTTCGTCATTCGAAACAGAGGATGCGGGTCTGGAAGCGGAAATGTCCGTATTTCATGACAGATTCGGAGAGCCCGCAGGTACGGGCGAGACCAAAACAGTAAAAAAAGGAGCCCTTTACGGTACGGCATTTCACAGAGCCCTGGAGCTGCTGCCGTATTATGACAGCTATGAAGAGAACGAAGCGTATCTTAAGACCTGTGGAAGGATCAGGGAGGAAGAGCTGTCTCTGATCGACTGGGAAAGGCTGAGGAGCTTCTTGTCCTCCGAACTCGGACGCAGGATGGCCGCTGCACATAAGACGGGAAGACTCAGGAGGGAGCAGCATTTCATGGCCGGCTTCCCGGCGAGAGAGCTGGTTGAAGAACAGGACTCGGATGAACTGCAGCTGCTTCAGGGAATCATCGATGCCTATATTGAGGAGGAGGACGGCAGCATTACCCTGATAGACTATAAAACAGACAGAGTGGGAAGCGGGCAGGAGCTTAAGGATCGCTATCAGGTCCAGCTTGAGCTGTACAAAAGGGCTTTGGAGCAGCTGACTGAAAAAAGAGTAGGAGAGATGCTCATATACAGCACATGTCTCGAGAAAGTGATATCTCTGCAGTAAGCTTGATGCAGCCGGAAATTAAAGTTTTTTCTCTCAGTAAGTTTTATGCAGCTGTAAATTTAACTTTTT
>JAQXPY010000134.1 GCA_029100885.1 Clostridiales bacterium
CTGTTCGGAGTGCTGATAGGCAGAGCGGTCTGCGGGCTTCTCTGTCCCTTTGGGCTGGTTCAGGATCTGCTGTACAAGATACCTGTCAGAAGGCTCAGGGTGCCTGAGAGGATAGACAAACCTGCCAGACTCATAAAGTACATGATACTGGCGGTGATGGTGGTTCTGCTGCCGCTTCTGGCATCGGGAAATGATATGGGAGTTGTTCCATATTTCTGTAAATACCTCTGTCCGGCAGGAACTCTCGGAGGAGGGATACCTCTGATATTGACGAATCCTCCGCTCAGGAATGCTGTAGGGGCTCTGTTTTGCTGGAAGACCGCTGTTCTGCTGATCGTTGTAACAGCATCTGTGCTGATGCCGAGACCCTTTTGCAGATATCTGTGTCCACTGGGAGCTTTTTATGGTTTCTTTAACCGTTTCAGCTTCTATCAGATGAAGTTGGATCGTGATAGATGCATTGGATGTAAGGCATGCGAGAGAAGCTGCCCGATGGCAGTGAAGGTCACTCGGGATATCAATTCTGCCGAATGCATAAGATGCGGAAAATGCAAAACGGTGTGCGGCACCGATGCGATCAGCTCTGGCTTCAGAACAGGGTCGGGATCAATGAATCATACGGATGAGACAAACCAGCGCCCGATAATAGGGGAAGATCTGTAGGGATTGCGCTCGAAAAACAGATGGCAACTGGTGTTGCGTATACGCACCAGATACAGATCTCCGCGTCCGCCGCATTTTGCGGAAAAAGCGGTCCTGGTGTCCAGCAGCTTGTCTATATAATATATTCTGCCGTCCTTCCATATGATGGCGACGGGTATCATATGCCCGTCTTTATCAAAATTGACCCTGACATCCACATATGTTTTTGAATGGGAAAAATCATATTGGGTCATAGGATTCACCTGTATCAGTTATTACTCTGCAGTAAAGGGAGCAGTCATTAGTATCGTGCTTTCCGAAGTGCATACAGAGATTGGTATCCTGCATAGTTGTGACCGGTCAGGCATAGTGCTTCTGAAGTGCTGTATCGAAGGAAAAGCCCGGATCGGCTGCGGCACCGAGGCATCCGCCGCAGGCTGCTATAGGGGCATCCGGCAGAGAACAGCCGCGCTCTCTCATGATACGGAGTTTGAAATCAAGTATCTCAGGAGGACAATGCAGCATAGCTGCAGCCTCAAAGAAATCTGCGCCTGAGGATAATGCTTCGAGTACTGCTGCATCCCGCAGAGCGAGCTCAGCTGACAGCAGATCTGCTTCATATTCCATGTCTGATACGGGACAGCCCACGGCACAGTCCTGCAGGGCATCGGCAATACCGGTGCTTATATGCAGAAAGAAATGAGCCAGCTCGTGATATATTACTATGCGCTGCATATCCGGACTGATATCGGAGTTGACTGTTATGGCTGTGTTTTGCTCCTGACGTATGATGAAGCCCTTACAGGCCTTGCGGCTGCAGCCCATAGGAAAATACAGAAGTATGACCCCGGCCTGTCTGCAAAGACGGACAGGGTCGGAAATATCGTATTGTTCCGAAATGGAATCTGACAGAGATATTATCGAAGACAGCTTCATGCTTATCCTTCAGCAGCCAGGCGCGGACACTCGTGACTTTAGTCATGAGAGGGGCGTACCTGACTATGCTGTTACCTTTCTTTGTTCTGTTAACCAGCCGCGTGATGTTTCCAGGAACTTTATCCTTTTACAGCTCACGCTGCCTTTGTTTATCTTATTTCCATCAAGGGTCCTTATATCGAAGAAACCGCTTTGTCGTCTTCCGAAGATGAAGTACTGTTTTCCCTGATACTGGACTTTGTCATACAGTCTGAAGCCCTTTACCTTGTATTCAGCCTGGTTTCTTTTACGGTAGCCTCCCTTAAGGATGGTGTTCTTATGTATCTGCCTGTTGTGGCAGCGTACCTTCTTCTGGAAGTAAACGCATCCTGATGGCTTTGCATTAGGGTTGCCGCTTATGCACCTTGCATCTATATAGTGTTCCTTTGGAAGCTCATTTTCGATGCGGGTGTTTTTGGTGATATATCCGTATGTAAGATGTACATCCGGATACAAATCCCTCAGCTCATTGTAGAAAGCCCATCTCATGACTCCCATGAATGCGGCATCCTTGAAAGGCATACCTCTTTTAATGGTTGTCGGAAGCTTTACCGTGCCTTTGTGGTATCCCTTATGACAGGTCTCACAGAGGGTGATCAGGTTATTCGGTGCATCTCCTCCGGTCTTTCTGGATTCGATGTGGTGTACGTTAAGAACCTTGTCCTTTGACTTACCCTTACAGCACTGACACTGATGACCGTCTCTGAACAATACATACTCCCTTACGTTCCAGAAGTTTAACTGCTCTCCCTGCTGATATTCAGTACCCTTTATATCGGGATCCTTTATCTTCTGGATATCAAAGGAGGCTACCTCTACTGTTATCTTTGTAACGGGTAAGATCTCACATACCTTTCGTACAACAGTAAGGTGCGTCTGTACCTTATGTCTTACTGATGGAGCGAGCCAGCCTGCACCGCGTTTACGGTTATCAAATCTCGGCTTACGGTACCTGGTCTTCCTGTTTCTGCGTCCTCTCCGGTTCTGCCTTCTGGTAGAGAGAATATCCACTATATCATTTCTCAGCTCCGCTTCGGATTCGTAAAGTACCTTATCCTTTGTGGTTGCCGATATTCCAATACGTTTGCTTCCGGCATCTACGCCTAAGTCTACAGGCTGTGTGAAGCATTTGCTCTCATACAGCAGCTGTATCGTGAACGGACAGCGTTTTACCACTTTTGCCTTACCATTCTTTAACAGATGTCTTACCTTGCCGTAACGCTCAGTCGGCATAATCGGCTGTCCATCACGGCTTAATACATATACCATTAAGCTTCCTTTCTGCGAACCTGATCGCATAAGTCAGATGCAAAAGCATCCGTTGTGATACCATCGCCAATGTTAATGAGAGGTTTTGTATATCCGCAACGCTGTTCCTACCCAGCAGAACTGTTTGATCACGGACCTTAGAGCTGCAGACTTGGTATTACATCCGCAGGTAACTATATTTTCTCTCTTAACGTAGTCCCGAAGGACTGAGGCTAGTCAATATCGGACTTTCGACCACTGTAAAGCGGTCTTCAAGCCCGCGACTTTAGTCGTGGGTTATTGACGAACGCTCACTTCCCTTCTTGCATGCAATATATGCGTTGGTAAGGGCAAGAAAATATCTGTCCTTGGCGTCCTGATCAATAGTACCGCCGGCAAAGAGAGAAACACTCTTGCTGATCAGCTCCTCTATCTCGTCGGCAGTGGTATCGCCGTATACCTCCCTGAGGCCGTCTATGTAGAACTGCTCGTCACTCAGAACATCAGGCTCGGATACGGTGTCATCCGTAAGGTAGGTGCAGGTGCAGCCGAGAGCGGAGGCAATTTTTCTCAATGTTGCGTTATGAGGAATGCGCCCGTCCGTCTCATAGGAGGCTACAGTACGCTTGGAAATGCCGCACAGATCTGCAAGAGCCTGCTGCGTCAGGCCTTTTTTCTTTCTCTGAATGATTATCTTATCTCCTATAGTCATGAAAACTTCCTCCCGAAAATGAATGTCTTCAGGTCTGAACAGACAGAGTTCAGTAAAAACTCAGATATGTCCGTTTTTGAGGCTGCAGGTTAATGCGGTTCGCGGATCCGGATTGAATAGATGCAGCCGGTTGACAAAAACAGAACCGGGTATATATTTAAAATATTTGTAAATGAAATAAATGCAGCTATCATCACAACAAGATGCAATTATCATCATAAAAGATGCAATTATCTCTAAAAAGATGAAACTTACAGCTATAAATTACATCTTAATTCGTTCTGTGTCAATGGGATTCCGGAAGAATTTTCAATAAAATTCGAGATGACATCCAAGGAACGCAAAAAGAAATTTGAAGCAGACAGCAGGAGGAAATGAAAAGCCATGGCAGGCACGGTACATGAATTGAATAACAGTGAGCTGGCAGAAAAAATAAAGCAGGAAGCAGCGGAGGCTGCGGAGGAGCTGACCGAGACCGCGGGACTTAAGCCTGGCAGCATTGTTGTCATAGGCTGCAGTACAAGCGAGGTGCTGGGAAAAAATATGGGGACATGGTCTGTGCCTGAGGCGGGGCAGGCTGTCTATGAGGGCCTCAGCAGTGTTTTTGACAGGAAGGGCATCTTTATCGCAGCTCAATGCTGCGAGCATCTCAACAGAGCCGTTGTGATCGAAAGATCGGCGCTGCCGCTGCATGCGGAGCCGGTCAACGCCGTGCCGCAGCCGAAGGCGGGAGGCTCCTTTGCCACGGCGTGTTTCCGTGCCTTTAAGGATCCGGTCGTGCTGGAGGAGATAAAGGCTGATGCCGGAATGGACATAGGCGGAACCCTGATAGGAATGCATCTTAAGCGGGTCGCAGTGCCGGTAAAGCTGACACGCAGGACCGTAGGGGAGGCGATTCTCATCTGTGCAAGAACAAGACCTAAGTATATAGGAGGCGAGCGCACAGTTTATGATGACAGTCTGAGGTGAATTTACTTTTCCGGTGTATGTATATGGTGTATACTATATTTTAATCGATTATACATTGGCAGGTAATTGACCGGGCGGTCTGCAGCATTTTCCGGCATTTTACGAAAGCGGGCAGGCCGTCCGGAAAGACTGACCGGAGAGGGAGAATAAGCGATGACATTAAGGGAATTGTATGATAATGTCGGCGGAAGCTATGAGGATGCGCTGTCCAGACTGATGAGTGACAGCCTTATAGACAGGTTTATCAGGAAATATCCTCAGGATAAAAGCTATACACAGCTGATCGAGGCAGCGGCAGAGAATGATAAGGAGTTAGCCTTCAGAGCTGCGCATACACTTAAGGGAGTTGCCGGGAACCTCGGCTTTTCTGAGCTTGCCGCTGCGGCTTCTGAGCTCACGGAACAGCTGAGACCTCAGACCGAGGGACCTGACACAGAGCTTGTGACAAGGGTAACTGAGACACATAACAGAGTTATAAAGGGTCTTGAGCGGTATTGCAGTTGACATTTTTAATTTATAACATTATTATAATCAGACTGACAGGCGTCAGGTGCCTTGAAAGATCCGGAACAGGGTGTTCAGACATCACAGGGTAAAGGAAGACAGATATGATGCCGGGTCAGGATACGCACGGCAGATGGGCCGCTTTGCGTATCCTATGACAGCAGAACAGGTAAACTGCGGGACAGTAACAAACAGCTACTGAACCGCAGTATTTTTATGTATTTTGGCAAAAACCGATCTGCAGTGCGCAGGAACGCGGTTAAGCAAAAGCATCAATATTCGGAAGGAGAGATGACGGAAAAGATGAACAGGAATGATGAAGTACTTGCCGGAAAACAGACCGAGAAGATAATAAAAGACACGACCGCGGTGGGAGTCGCCGGAAATGTGGTACTGTCTGCATTTAAGCTTATTGCCGGAATAACGGGCAGATCCAATGCCATGATCTCGGATGCCATACATTCGCTCTCGGATGTGTTTGCCACACTGATTGCCTATATCGGACTTAAGATATCAGAAAGAGAGCCGGACAAGGAGCATCCATACGGGCATGAAAGACTGGAATGTATTGCGTCGATGCTGCTGGCGGTCATTCTGTTCGGAACAGGAATCAGTATAGGCTGGGAATGCGTTCAGAACATTGTCAGCGGGGAATATCTTGCGAATGAGGAGCCGGGAAGGATAGCTCTTGCGGCAGCGGTCATCTCAATTGTATCCAAGGAGGCAATGTATCATTATACTCTGCATCAGGCCAAACGTATCAGGTCGGGAGCATTTGAGGCGGATGCATGGCATCACAGATCGGATGCTATGTCCTCTGTCGGTGCACTTGCCGGTATCGGTGCGGCAAGGCTGGGATTTCCTGTTATGGATTCTGTAGCGGGACTGATAATATGCATGGTCATACTTTATGTTGCAGCAAAGATAATGATCGAGGCGGTCCGCAAGATGCTGGATACCTCTGCGGGGGAGGAATACGAGGAGGAGCTCTGCAGCTCGGTGAGAGCCTTTGCAGAGAAAAACAGCATTGATACCGGCATTGACAGCATCGTGACACGAACCTTCGGAGAAAAGGTATATGTGGATATGGAGATCAGTCTGGACGGAAACATGAGTCTCAAGGATGCCCATGACATCTCGGAAAAGATACATGATCATATTGAGAAGGCCTTTCCCGAGGTAAAGCATGTAATGGTGCATATCAATCCCTCCGGCTATAGCTACTCTGTCAGAAGCTGAATCCATTTTGAACCGGTGCTCTATACTTGTCATAGTCACCCTGTTTTCCAAAATTATATATCTGTATCAGAAACTCAGCCGGATGGAGGTGTTCCTCTGAAAAATCAATACTATGTACAAAAGAAATAAAGATGTTATAATTAAAAGACATATCTCGGAGGGAGTTTATTTATGAACGCACTGATAGTAGGCTGCGGAAAGGTTGGCAGCGAGCTGGCAAAAACACTTGTAAATGACGGACATAATGTTTCTGTGATCGACAGCTCACAGAAGTCACTCGACAATATAGCAGAAGATCTTGATGTTATGACATTTCAGGGAAACGGTACAAATCTTGAGCTTCTCAAGGAGGCGGGAGTGGAAAATACCGATATCTTTATTGCCGTAAGTACATCGGATGAGATAAATCTGCTCTCATGCATGATCGCCAAGCAGTTTGCAAAGTGCGAGACTATCGCAAGAGTCAGAAATCCTCTGTATTTCAGGCAGGCGGATTTCTTTAAGGCCAAGCTGGGTCTGTCGAGGATAATCAATCCGGAGTATCTGGCGGCATCTGAGATATTCAATATTCTTCAGTTTCCGGCTCTCAGCCGACTGGATGTGTTTGAGGGAACGGATGTCGTTATTTCAACTATGCATGTGACATCTGAATACAAAATGATCGGAAAGAGCCTGCAGCAGATAAGGCAGGAATCACCGGACATCAAGGCTCTTGTCTGCGCCGCGGTCAGAGGTGATGAGGTCATAATTCCTTCAGGAGATTTTGTTGTTCAGGAGGGCGATGATATCACCATGGTTGCCACGAGGAGTGATATCAGGGCGTTTATCAAGGCAGAGGGCATTCCCAACACTCCTGCCGAAAATATCATGATCACAGGCGGCGGTACTATTGCGTATTATCTGATAGAAAAGCTGCTGGGCAGAGGCAGGAATGTCAGGCTGATCGAGAGAGACGAAAACAAGTGCATTGATTTTTCGGAAAGGTTTGAAAACTGCGAGGTTATCAAGGGCGACGGAACAGACAGAAGATTTCTGCTTAAGCACGGTCTGCCTATGGCTGACGCCTTCGTTCCTCTTACCGGGATAGACGAGGAAAACATCGTCATCTCCACCTATGTCAAGAACGCCAGCAAAGCCAAGGTCATCACCAAGGTGACGAGAACCGATATGTCGGATCTGATCCAGACGCTTTCGCTGGATTCGGTAGTGTTCCCTAAGATGATGTGCGCCGATATCATCTCGCAGTATGTCAGAGCGAGAAATGCCGGAGCGGGCGGAAATGTTGCCACTCTGTTCCGCTATCTGGATAATCGTATCGAGATAGCTGAATACAAGGCGGACTCCAACTTTAAATATCTGAATGTTCCGTTTGCGAAGCTGGATCTTAAAAAGAATCTCATTATTGCAGGGCTCATCCGAGGCGGAGAGTTTGTGGTTCCTGCCGGAAAGAATATGATCAAGGATAATGATTCCGTAATTATTGTCACCACCAACAAAGAGATACAATCGCTGCAGGATATAGTTGCCGGCGCAAAGGGTTAAGTAATGAATGTTTTTGTAATTGGAAAAATAATCGGTATTGCGCTGGGAATAGAGGCGGCGCTGATGGTGCTTCCTCTGATGTTTACGCTGTATTACGGGGAGAAGGCACTTCCGTTTCTGATTCCTATGGCAGTGGGGGCTGTGCTTTGCTTTATACTGACAAGGACAGGCCGCAGGGATAACAAGCTGATGTCCAAGGAGGGCTTCGTTTCGACCGGGCTGACATGGATAGTCATGTCGCTTGTGGGAATGCTGCCGTTTATGATCTGTGGAGCTGTGACCAATCCGTTTGACGCTTTTTTTGAGACTGTTTCAGGATTTACGACTACAGGTTCGAGCATCCTTACGGATATAGAGGCTCTGCCAAAGGGAGTGCTCGTATGGCGCAGCTTTACCCACTGGATAGGAGGCATGGGCATACTTGTATTCATGTCTGCGATAATGCATTTTGGAAACGGCTCCCAGATGAATCTTATCAAGGCAGAAAGCCCGGGACCTGTAGTATCCAAGCTGCTGCCGAAAGCAGGGGATACGGCCCGTATTCTGTATATCATCTACACAGGGCTTACTCTGATCACTCTGGGAGCTCTGCTTATACTGAAAATGCCTTTTTATGATGCGTTGTGCATAACCTTCGGAGCTGCAGGCACAGGAGGCTTCGGAGTGCTTAATTCCAGCTGCGCGGACTATACAACAGCCCAGCAGGTGGTGATCACAGTGGCGATGATGGCTTTCGGTATCAACTTCAGCTTTTATTTTCTTCTGCTCTTTAAGAAATTCAGTCAGGCCTTTCATATGGAGGAAGTATGGCTGTATTCCGGTATTATCCTGACGGCCATTGCTCTGATATCGATAGATCTGATGGTGCACAACGGAGCGGATTCGCCGTTCATGACCATACACAATGCGGCATTTCACGTGGGATCGATCATGACCACAACAGGCTTTGCGATCGACGATATCAACAAATGGCCTCATCTTTCTCAGGGAATAATCGTAGTGCTCATGCTGTGCGGAGCCTGTGCAGGCTCCACCGGAGGCGGCTTTAAGGTATCCAGACTGCTGCTCATGTTCAAGGCCTTTGTCAGAGATCTGGCTCTGCAGCTGCATCCTTATATGATCAAAAAGGTGCATTACGAGGGCAAGGTCATCGATGAAAAGATCATAAAAACAACCGGTATATATACCTTTATCTACTGCATCGTAATGATAGTATCGGTACTCCTCATAGCTCCGGAAGGAAAGGACTGGTCTACGACCATAACCTCGGTAATAGCCACCTTCAACAATATCGGACCGGGTATCGGAATAAACGGAACCACCGGAAACTATGAGTCGTTTTCTAATTTCAGCAAGCTGGTGCTGAGTGCGGATATGCTGATAGGACGACTTGAGATATTCCCTATCCTGGCGCTCTTCAGAAAAGAGACCTGGAGAAGGTTCTAACGAACATATAATAAGTTATTCGGAGAAGGTGCGCCGTACATTTGTGTCAAGCAGCTTGTTATAGCCGAGCCAGCCGTCCGCATTGATCGGAGCTTTTGTCCGAATGGTCTCGTACATCGTCTCTACCTTGGCATCCATATTGTCCATGAAGCTTAAGACCAGGGCTTCCATGATGGCAGGCTTCTTCGGAGAACCGTATTCCAGCTCACCGTGATGTGAAAGGATCAGGTGAATGAGCTCATCGGACAGCCTCTGAGGGAAACCGTCTATTGCCGCTATGTGCTCGGCGGTCATCTGCGCGCCTATGATGATGTGCCCTAAAAGCTGTCCCATATCTGTATATTCATTTGCCGGAAAAGGGGACAGCTCTCTGGTCTTGCCAATGTCGTGCAGGATGGCTCCGGTCACCAGCAGATCATGATTGAGATAAGAATAGTGTGCGGCAGCATTTTCACATAGGGAGGCAACGCTGAGAGTGTGCTCCAGCAGACCTCCGATAAAGCCGTGGTGTATGGATTTTGCCGCACTGTGGGAAGCAAACAGCTTCAGAAAATCGGTATCCTTGAAAAAAGAATCCAGCAGCTTTCTGAGGTATGGATTTGAGACACGGGAAATAAGCTCTGTCAGCTCAGCCTTCATAGCATCAATATTCCTGTCAGAAACAGGAAAATAGTCAGCGGGATCATACTGACCCTCCGAAGCCTTGAGAAGCCTGGTGATACTGAGCTGCTTTGCCCCGTTGAACATGGAGACACTGCCGTCAATCAGTACGAAATCCATCGGCTCAAAATCACTGATTCCAGGACTGTTTGGCTCCCAGATCTTAGCATCTATCTGTCCTGTCTTGTCCTGCAGTATGACATTGGCATATTCCTTGCCGTTTCTGGTAACTGCCATGTTCTTTGTCTTGCAGAGGTAAACATCGCGTACGCGCATACCCTCTGTGAAGGATTCGATATATTTCATAAGTCTTAATATTTCTCCTGTAGTATTCCTCTTTGTGCAGTATTCAAAGTATAATTCTAAATCAATGATTTAACAAGTGATTGCGGTTATGTGTGTAAAGAAACACTGCAGATGGACCGGAGGAAAAAGATGAGCAAGACAGGTAAGATGAATAAGATAGATAAGATGAGCAAGACAGGTAAGATGAATAAGATAAATAAGATGAGCAAGATAAATAAGATGAGCAAGATAAATAAGATGAGCAAGATAAATAAGATAGGAAATCTGTTATTAAACAGAGCAGCAAACAGAATGGCAGTGTTGTCGAGAATCACCTTCGCTGCAGCGGCAGTATCGATAATCTTCTCAGCCTTCAATGCAATTCCCGTCTATGCAGGAGAAACAGCGGTCATAATGGGCGGAAGGTATGTGACTGGTGATCCGGGTTTGCCTAAGGCTCGTGAATCCGGGCTCACATCTTCATCGGAGCCGTCGTCTTCATCGGAGCCATCAGACATAGATGTTATGCTTATTAAGACAGGCATTCCTGAGAATGCTGAGGTACTGATAGTTGTGGATAGCGAAAAAAACAGCAGCATCGGAGAGCTCGGCATGTATGTAAAGGAAACAAATGCAGCAAATGCAGCGGAAGCAGCAAATGAAGCGGAAGCAGCAGAAATGAAAGGCACTGACACTTACTCATGGAACAGGCTTCTTTCCTGCAGAGCAATGCTGGGCATGGGCGGTCTCTATAAGGAAAAGGAGGGAGATAATAAGACTCCGGTCGGCGTGTTTAAAATGAACACTCCTTTCGGCATCATGGATCCCCTTCCGGGCTTTCCGAAGGAATATATCAAGGTCGACGGGACATATTTCTGGAACGGTGATTCCCTGTCTCCTTCGTATAACAGACTTGTTAAAGATGGCGAAGCGATATTTGATAAATCTGAATCGGAGCACCTTACGGATTATGCCGGTTATTATGATTATTGCCTGAATATCGGTTATAACGACGAAGGTACGCCTTACAGAGGATCTGCACTGTTCCTGCATTGTGAAGTGGACGGGCAGGAGACCCATGGCTGTATTGCTGTGCCGAAGGATGATATGATCGAGATCATGGAGCATTTCAAATCAGAATGCACATGGATGATCATCTGTGAGAAGAGCGGCGCTTAACAGTAAAGCAGCGGACATGACGGCAGACAGGGAAATGAAAAAGAACCCCATAAAAAGGGAGGAGCCCCGACCGCGATGCGACCGGGGCAAGCATTATGAAAAAAATTATTTGCAATGCAGTAACTTGTTGTCTGCTTTTTATGTCTATAATATATAGCTTAAAAGTGAAAGATTTATGATTGCAAAGTAAAAACATTTTAAAGGGAATATGAACAAAATATGAACACAGAGATGCTGTATGACAGAAAAAACGAAGCTGTAAACGTGGTCAGACTCAGGGCTCCGGCAAAGATCAATCTTGGGCTGGATGTGACAGGCCGAAGAGAAAACGGATACCATGAGGTGAGCATGATCATGCAGAGTCTTGAGCTTTGCGATGAAATAGAGCTGATAAGGACCGAAGACGGAAGGATCAGTCTCACTATAGAGGATCTGAGAGGTCGGGGAAGCACTGAGATACCGTCGGACGACAGCAATCTTATGTGCCGGGCTGCAAGTATTATGAGGGACAGATTCGCCCTTGGCGAGAACGCCTTAGACCCGGGAGGAAGGAAAGCTGAATTCGGAGTGTCAATGAAGCTGAAAAAGCGTATACCGTCGGAGGCTGGCATGGGTGGAGGCTCTGCGGATGCGGCAGCAGTATTTCTGGGTATAAACAGTCTGTTTAGCCTCGGTATTTCAGAGACCGAGCTGATGGAGGAGGGCGCAAGACTGGGAGCAGATATTCCGTTTTGTATTATGGGAGGCACTGCACGTGCTGAAGGGATAGGAGAGAAGCTGACTCCGATCCGGGCTGCCATTTCGGAATATGTACTGGTGATAAAGCCTGTGCAGGGAATGTCTACACCGGAGGTCTACAGAGCCTACGACAGGGAGGCTGATGCAGGCAGAGTCATCGTGCATCCGGATATTGACGGGCTGGAGAGAGCCCTGATAGCAGGAAACATGCAGGATATATCCTCCTGTATGGGAAATGTACTGGAACATGCCGTTATTCCCCAGGTTCCTGTCATAGGAAGGATCAAGGAGGAACTGTCGGCGCTTGGTGCAGAATCATGCATGATGACCGGCAGCGGCTCTGCTGTTTTCGGACTGTTTTCTGATCAGGAGTCGATGCACAGGGCAGCACAGAGCTTCGGTAATGTCCCGTATATCTCAGAACTATCCGATATCATAGAGACCCGCTTCCTTCTTCGGTGATCAGTGCTTTACGCAAATAAGGATCACGGATGAAACATTAAAAATCTCCGGCAGAGCATGATGCTTTGCCGGAGAGTGAGAAAAAATACTTAGAGCAGTGTTGAAGGATCGAAATACTCGAGATCGAGAGCCTCTGCAACAGCGGCAAAGGTACATTTTCCGTCATAGGTATTAAGTCCCATCATAAGACCCGGATCATCCTTAAGGGCCTTTGTAAGCCCCTTGGTCGTAAGTGTAATACCATAGGAAAGTGTGGAGTTTACCAACGCTTCGGTGGAGGTTCTCGGAACCGAACCAGGAATATTTGCAACACAGTAGTGCATCACTCCGTCCACCTCGTATACCGGATCGTCGTGTGTCGTCGGATGTGTCGTTTCAAAGCAGCCGCCCTGGTCGACAACGATATCTACGATTACAGCACCTTTCTTCATGACCTTGAGATCCTCTCTCTTAACAAGCTTAGGAGCTTCTCTTCCGGGTGCCAGCAGTACGCATCCGATGACAAGATCTGCCTTGGCCAGAGCCTTGAGCAGATTGCCTCGGCTGGAATACATGGTCGTGACATGACTTCCGAACACGTCATCCAGATATGCAAGGCGGTAGTGATCGATATCAAGTATGGTGACTTTTGCTCCGAGTCCGAAGGCCATGCGGGCTGCGTTGGTTCCTGCGTTTCCGCCGCCGAGGATGACCACCTCAGCCTTTTCACAGCCCGGAACCGCGCCGAGCATAACACCTCTTCCGCCGTAGGTCTTTTCCAGATACTTAGCTCCTTCGATGACTGCCGTGCGTCCTGCTATTTCACTCATGCAATACAGGCACGGAAGGCTCTTCCTTTTGTCCTGGATGGTTTCATAAGCTACGGCAGTGACCTTGTTGTCCAGAAGCGCCTTTGTGAGCGCTGCGTCCGCTGCCAGATGGAAATATGTAAAGATCAGAAGACCGGGACGAAAATACTTATATTCGCTTTCAAGCGGCTCCTTGACCTTTACGATCATCTCCGCTTTATTCCAGACCTCTGCGGCAGTATCCAGCATTATCGCTCCGTTCTCAACATACTCCGCATCCTCAAATCCGGAACCCAGACCGGCTCCCTTTTCGACATAGACCGTGTTTCCGGCATGAACATATGAGCCGACTGCTCCGGGTGTGAGACCTACTCTGAATTCTTTGTTTTTGATTTCCTTTGGCAGACCGATTATCATTGCGGTACCCTCCATATAAAATATAATTGAGGCAGTGTATACATTGCACTGTCGATGCTGACTGGTTACGATTATCAGGTGAATTCCTTCGCGGCCTCACCGAATCTTCTGCAGCCCTCGATTATCTGCTCTACGGTATTAGGCGTAAAGGCCATGCGGTAGCCTCCGTGAGGAAGGCCGTCGGCAGAAAACGAGGAGGACGGTGAAAAGGCTACCTTATGCCTGTAGCAGCACTGCTGGAAGGCCTCCTCGTCCACACCCTCAGGAGATCTGACATAACAGAACAGCCCTCCCTTGGCATCATATACCTTCCAGCCCTCCGGAAGGTATTTATTAAAGCTGTCTCTGGCTGCCTTCCACTTTACCTTGTTGATACGGATGATGTTCCGGATGTTTTCCTCAAAATCATAATCGCGCATGAAATTTCGGCATATGAGCTGATTGAGGCAAGGAGTATTGGAATCGATGGCTGCCTTGTTGTTGGTGGCGATACGGATGATCTCCGGCTCAGCAAGTATAAAGCCTACGCGCAGTCCTGCGGCAATGGTTTTACTGAATGTGCCGAGATATATAACGCGGTGCTCGGTGTCCATGCTTTTGATGGTAGGGACATCCTCTCCTTCATAGCGCAGATCGCTGTACGGGTCATCCTCGACTATGAGCTTGTCGTATTTGCAGGCCAGCTCGTAGATCGCTTTTCTCTTTTCGAGGGAGGTGGTGATTCCGGTAGGATTGCTGAAGGTAGGAATAAGGTAGATGAAGCTCACTCGCTCAGTGGTCTTCAGCTTCTCTTCAAGATCCGCCACATCAGGTCCGTCATCCTCCAGACGGACTCCCACGGTCTCCCCTCTGAAATCCCTTATGGTATCGATCATTCCGGCGTAGGTGATCTCTTCGGTAATCACCCTGTCCCCCTCGTTGGTAAATATTCTCGGAAGAAGGTACAGACCCTGCTGACCGCCTGTTATGATCAGCATGTCGTTGCCGTCGGTATTGATGCCCTTGACCTCACGCAGACGCTTCATGATCACATCCTTGAATTCCTGATCTCCGCCGTTGTTGGTGTAGAGCAGGATATCCTCGGCGTGGTTCGTAACAATATCCGTAGCAATATCCCGGATAGCCTCCTGAGGAAGCGCTTCAATGGCCGGATTCCCCTCACCGAAGGCGAGGAAATCGGGATCGCTTTTGGAAAGTGCGTCTATCACTCTGATGATGGGCTGCTTACAGTCCTTTGAACGTTCCGCAAATTGTATTTTCATTATGTTCCCTTTCTGTGAAAGATATTTTCCGGTTTTTGGCCATTCAAAATGCAGGGGGTGATCCTGCATTCTGAATTGTTATGAATAGCTTAGGAAACCCGGAGATAAAACCGGCAGCATCATCTGCCTGCTTTTCCGGCCTTATACTTTTCAAGCTCTGTATCATAATACTCTTCCTTGATCTTGACGATCTCCTTGCCGAGAAGCAGGATACCGATGGTATTAGGAATGATCATCAGACCGTTTGCTGTGTCTGCAAGATCCCAGGCGAGTCCGAGGGTGGTTGCGGATCCGACGAGTATGAATACAAGCCAAAGTGCCTTGAGTATCTGCTTTGCTTTTGAACCCCAGAGGAAGTCGCCGGCTTTTTCAACATAATTGTACCAGCTGATGAGGCAGGAAAAACCGAACAATACCTCGGCAAAAAGTACTACGTACGATCCGAAGGTTCCCGGAAGAAGTGTTTCGAAGGCGCGCATTGTAAGGGCTGCTCCGTCTATACCTGTGTCCCAAAGACCGGACATGACTACCGCAAGACCGGTGATCGTACATACTACAAAGGTGTCTACGAATACTTCGAGAGGACCCCATAATGCCTGCTCACCCGGAGAATTGACCTTTGCGGAAGCATGAGTGATGGCTGCGGTTCCTATGCCGGCCTCGTTGGAGAAGATACCTCTGGCAAAGCCGTAGCGCATTACCATCATAATGGAAGCGCCTGCAAGACCGCCGCCGGCTGCCCTTGGATTGAAGGCGAGGGTGATGATCTGAACGATGGCTGTCGGAAGCTTCGCGATATTGAGTATTATTACAAGGAGCCCGCAGAGAAGATATGCACCTGCCATGAATGGGGAAAGCAGTCCGCAGACCTCACCGATTCTGGTGATTCCTCCGAAAATTACGATTCCCGTAAGGATCATGAACACGATTCCCGAGATCATCGGATTTACTCCGAACTGTTCCTGGATGGCAGCAGCCATCGTGTTGGTATCTACAACGGCAGAGATCATGAAGCCTGCGAAGATCATCAGTATTGCAAAGAGACTGCCGAGCCATTTCTGGTGAAGTCCGTTTGCAAGGTAGTACATAGGTCCGCCTGCCCAGGAGCCGTCGGACATCTTTTCTCTGTATTTGAGACCGAGAGCTATCTCGGCAAACTTGGTTGCGCAGCCCACAAGCGCTGCCACAAGAGTCCAGAACAGAGCACCCGGTCCTCCGAGAACGATGGCTGTAGCTACACCTGCAATGTTTCCGGAGCCGACAACGGCGGAAACCGAAACCATGGCTGCCTGGAAGGAGGTGATGTCTCCGTCCTCGGATTCGTCCTTTTCTCCCTTAAATGCTTTGACATAGGTCTGTCTTATAAGAAAGCCCCAGTTTCTAAATTGAATGAACTTGAGCCTGACAGTCATTACGATGCCTACGACCATGATGAGGATGATGCACGGGACACCCCAGACAAAGTCATTGATATAACCGTTAACAGTAGCGATGAATTCCATAAAAACCCCTTTCTGTGGTACATAAAAACGCGGTTGACGGGGGACTGTTACGCGATCGTATAATGCCTATTTTGCTCAAACATTTCGATACGGGTATTTTTAGAATATAAGATTTGCATTTCCGAATCAACTTATGATATATAAGATAATTATAATGTTTTTTTCTTACATTTTGTAAAATGATATTTCTGAAGGGTTATTATGGACAGCGGATATTATCTCAGTGAGCTTCTCTCTTCCGATATTATAAGAGACTACAGGATAGTGGGAAAACAGTATAACTATGATACCATACGTTTGCGCGGCATAAGCGTGCAGGAGTCTCCCTTTGATCTGTCTCTTGTGGAGGAGGGGGAAATGATCCTGTCGACGTTTTCGGGTCTGCAGCAGGATACTGCCCTTATGGAAAGGTTCGTATGCATTGTTGCCATGGCGAAGGCGGCAGCGCTTTTTCTGACATTCTATGATCCGGACTTTGAGATACCCGAACCGGTAATAAAATGCGCCGGCGAGCATGAACTGCCTCTGTTTCAGATACCCTGGGAGATTCGTTTTAAGGATATCACCGCCAGAATAAACAGGCAGATATTTGACAGAAGGATCTCGATGTATACCGTTCTTCAGGAAGAGCTTTATAATGCTTATTTTGACATGAAACCGATCCGGCATGCGGTCAGTATCATTTCGGAGGTGTTTGACCGTCATTCGGTTATTATAAACAGTGCGGGCAGGGCGTATGCATCAGACGGGAGCGAGACGGAAAAGGCGCTTCCGGATACAGGACTTTTTAAAGGCGAAAGCTATACGGATGACGGAGGAAAGCGTTTCTTTTGCTTTCCGATCTCTCTCGGAAGCTCCAGAGCAGGCACGCTGCTGCTGTCGGAGGAGACGATCCATGCTTCGGAGACAGCCGGTGAGGAGCCTGACAGAGCCTTTATGCTTCAATACGTTTGCTTTCCGTTATCTCTGTGGTTTAATCGTAAGGCTATTGAGGAGCTTACCTACAGGCGGCTGAAAAATGATTTTGTCAAGGATCTTGCCTTTAGAAAATACGACTCCTTCGATGAAATGCTGCAGCAGGGCAACCGGCTCGGCTTCAACCTGTCGCTTCCTTATGTATGTATTGTGCTGAGGGCTGTTCATTCTGATTGCTCCGGAACAGGACAGTATACATACGAGACCACGGAAACGGAAAATGCGATAATGAAAATACTGGAGGAAGCAGCCGAGCACAGGATCATGTATGCGGCGTCCGGAGATCATCTTGAGTTTATCGTCTATCATGAGATTACAGGCCGCAATGCCGCCGGGGAAATAGATTCATATCTCGCCAGAACGGAGAACAGGATCATGAACAGCTTTCCTGAGTACAGGATGTACAGCGGTATAAGTGAGATAAGCCTGAAAACAGCGGAGCTCGACAGACTGTTTACAAATGCGTCCCTCGCTCTGCATTACTGCCTTAACGATAACGCGGTATCCGAAGCCGAGGGTTCCGGACGGAGCGGCAGAGGTAAAGGGAGAGGGAATGCTGCGCGGTATTACTATACATACCTCGATGCCAAGGAGGCGCAGATAGTATCTCTGCTCAGCAGAGATGAGGAGCTTTTAAAAACTGCGGGAAAGATCATAAATGAGCTCGCCTCCTACGGAAGGAGCAGGGAAGCCGGAAAAGTGAGAGCGGGAAACGAAAGGACCGCAGAGAGAAATAATACGGGAGAGAGGGAAAACAGAATAGATCTGGTAGGAACTCTCACCGCATATATAAGATCCAATCACAGCATCAGCAGGACTGCCAGAGAGCTTAATATACACAGACAGTCTCTGCTGTACAGGCTGGATAAGATAGAGGAGATAACGGAGATGAAGCTTGGCAATCATCAGGATCTGTTCCTGCTGGAAATATACTGCAGGGTGATGTCCGTATTCTGAGGAAAGTAAGAAATAAGCTTTGACGAAGCCTTGATAGAAATTCGTTTACGGTCCGATCCTCAGACGCACGAAGAGATCGAAAATCAAAAAACTTTAAGAATAGACTTGTATTTCTGTATTTTTTTTAGTACGATACTAAAAATGAGAGGTTTGTGATGAGTTCGGATTTTACAGTTATCAGAGATGAATATATGCCGCTCAGAGAGCTGGTGTTTACAACGCTGCGTCAGGCTATACTTAAGGGAGAGCTTCAGCCGGGAGAGAGGCTGATGGAGATCCAGCTGGCTGAAAAGATGGGCGTGAGCCGCACTCCCATCAGAGAGGCTATCCGCAAGCTGGCGGAGGAGGGTCTGGTAACACTTATCCCCAGAAAGGGGGCAGTGGTGGCCGGCATTTCAAAGAAGATGCTTACGGATGTGCTTCAGGTCAGGATGACACTGGAGAAAATGGCATATGAGTGTGCGTTTAAAAACATTACGGCTGCTGATCTTGACAGACTTTCCGGAAAGGAAAAGGTTTTTGAGGAAGCTGTAAGGGAGGGAGATCTGGTACGTATTGCAGAGGCGGATGAGAGTTTTCATTTTGTTATCTATGATGCTGCTGACAATGATAAGCTTAAGGAGCTGCTGAATAATCTCAGAGAGAATATGTACAGATACCGCATGGAGTATTCCAAGGATATCGATACCAGAAAGTCCCTCATCGAGGAGCATAGACAGATATTTGATTCCTTTGTCAAGGGAGATTTCAGCAGAGGTCTCAGTGTGGTTGAAAGACATATCAAGAATCAGGAGACAGCTGTTCTGAACAAGCTCAGTCAGGAGACGTTTTGAACACAACAGCACATATATGACGGATAATTTTCAAAAACTGCGATAATGTCGCAGTTTTTAATTTTGAGTTAATTTGCAGTTAAGGTACAATATTTATCATAGCGACCACTGAATCGATCGGTATGGGTATTCTGCGCCGAAGGGAAGGAAGGGGCATTTTCGTATCCTTTTTTACCGGCAAGCGAGCCTGTGCCGAATGGTAAAAGGCAGCCAAGAGGGAATAAAGATGGATAATAATAACGAAAAAACAGCAACAAAGAAGAAACTGTCACCGCGTGTCATTCTTGCAGCGGCAGGCATCGTACTGTTACTGCTGGTGCTGTTCCGAATCTTCGGAACAAAGGAAAAGATCGTCACAGATCCGCTGTCCACGGTGTCCGTAGGTCATCCGGAATACAGTGACATCAGCAATGAGACCAGTCTTATAGGAACGGTGATGCCTGGGGATGTATATTATGTTATTCCTAAGGCAAGCGGTGAGATAACAGAGATATTTGTTGCAACGGGAGACAAGGTAAAGGCAGGAGATCCGGTATGCACGATCGACAACTCCAAGGCGGTGGATTCTGCTGCTATAAGCCTGAAGAGCGCCCAGGATGCGGTAGCACTTGCCAGGACCAATATGGACAGAATGGCTGCGCTTCTTCAGACAGGAGATATATCAAAGCAGGCCTACGAAAGCACAAAGAACGGCTATGATCAGGCTGTTGCTGCACTTGAGGGAGCACAGCTTCAGTATGATACCCAGGTGGAGTTCTCCACCGTTACGGCACCGGTGGACGGAAAGGTGGAGTCCGTGAATATGAGCATCAACGGACTGGCCTCGCCTCAGTCCCAGGTCTGCGTCATTTCCTCCGACGGAGAAAACAAGATAACGATAAATGTCACCGACAGACTTCTCGGGGCATTTCTTAAGGGAACCGAGCTGAAGGTGACAAAGCAGGGCAGTGAGTATGCCGCAAAGGTCACCTCTGTGTCATCGCTTCCGAGCAGCACTACAGGACTGTATCCGGTAGAGGCGGTATTTACAGAGGCGAATTCCATTCCCAACGGTTCCAGCATAAAGGTCACCTTTGTTTCCGAAAGCTCAGAGCATGCCCTGTCTCTGGATACGGACGCAGTCCAGTATGACGGAGGCAGCACCTATGTCTACACTATCAGCTACAATGATGAAAATGATGACCTCGGCGGGAAAAATGCCGGCATCTCAGAAAATAACAGACTCGGAACAGTCCATAAGGTTGAGGTGGAAACAGGTATGTCCGACAATAACAGGACAGAGATATTAAACGGAATAGACGAGAACAGCCTTGTGATAATGAGCTGGACATCACAGCTTTACGAAGGCGCACAGGTACAGGTTCTTCCGGAGGAATAATGCTATATGAGTAAATTTACAAGGCTCGTCCTGAAAAGACCTGTTACCACGGTACTGGCCATAATCTCCCTTGTTTTTTTCGGCATCATGAGCATCTTCAATATGAAGCTGGAGCTCACACCGGAGATCAGCATGCCGATGCTGGTGGTGACCACGGTCTATCCCGGAGCGGCCCCGGAGGACATTGACGAGCTTATCACAAAGCCGATCGAAGACGAGATAAACACCCTTGACGGTGTCGACAGCATCACGGGATCTTCTTATGAGAATTATTCTATGATCCTGCTGCAGTATGAGTACGGCACTAATATGGACAATGCCTACACGGATCTCAGAAAGAGAATGGACGGAATTCTCAGCTCTCTTCCGGAGGATGCCGAGGAACCGACCATAATAGAAATGGATGTCAATCAGATGGCCTCCATGTATGTTGTGATCAAAAACCCGGGTGTAAACAATATATATAACTATACAAAGAAATATGTGGTGCCTGAGCTGGAAAAGATAAGCTCGGTGGCATCTGTGGATATTGCGGGAGGACGCGAGGAGTATATCAGCATCAGGCTGGATCCGGAAAAGCTGGCCCAGTACCGTCTGGATATGAACAGCATTGCGTCTATAGTGGGAGCGGCCTCCTTTACTGTTCCCGCAGGCAATACAGATATCGGAAATACCGAGATGAATGTTTCTCTCGGAGTCGAATACAGGACACCTGAGGATCTGAAGAGGATACCTATCAGCTACGGAAACGGAAATATCATATATCTGGAGGATGTTGCGGATATATCCAGAACCGAAAAGGAGGCCGAGATCATTGGCCGCTACAACGGTGAGGATGCGGTGGTGATCGGTATCAACAGGAACCAGAGCTATACTGCTGCAAATGTTTCCAAGTCAGCCAACAGGACCTTTGACAGACTTAAAGCCTCGGACCCGAATCTGGAGTTCGTGGTGGTATCTGATACGAATGATGATATCAGCGGCTCACTGCTTACCGTATTCGAGACAATGATCCTTGCCATCGTGCTGTCCACCGTCGTACTGTATCTGTTTTACGGGGACATCAAGGGTTCGCTTATCGTTGCGACCTCTATTCCGGTATCGATCATTACCGCTCTCGTTATGATGGGAGTGATGGGCTATTCTCTGAATGTCATAACCATGGGATCGATGGTCTTAGCGGTAGGAATGATGGTAGATAACTCTATAGTTGTTCTGGAATCCTGCTTCAGGGCTATGGAGGTGGATAACGACAAGTCCTTTGCGGGCTATATGAGAAATGCGGTAAGCGGTTCCGACGGAGTTGCCGAAAGCGTTCTGGGCTCTACACTTACCACCTGCGTCGTATTCCTTCCGTTAGGATTTCTGAACGGTCTTTCGGGACAGTTCTTCAAGCCTCTCGGAATGACGATAGTTTTCAGTATGGCCGCATCGCTTATTTCCGCAGTTGCGATCGTTCCTCTTTGCTTCGTATACTACAGACCGACAGAAAAGGAAAAGGCTCCGGTATACGGACTGATCAGGAGGATGCAGAACGGATATCGCAGCCTGGAGCATACGATCCTGAGGCATAAGAAAAAGACTGCCGCAGCTACGGCGGTGTTCCTTATTCTGTCGCTTATATGCGCATCGCAGCTTAAGATGGTCATGATGCCTGAGATCGATCAGGGACTGGTGCAGGTAACGGTGACCATGAAGCCGGGACTGACTATGGATAAGCAGCTTGAAACATATCAGAAGCTTGAGAGCAGGATCATGGCGGATGAGGATACGGATAAGGTCATGCTTCAGGGTGGAAATATGGGAATGGGCTCCGGAGGCTCGGCGAGCTTTTCGGTATATCTGAAGGACGACAGAAAGAAGTCGACGGATGAGGCGGTCGAGCTCTGGAAGAGGGACTTTCAGTCGGTGGATAACTGTGATATAGAAGTCTCAGCATACTCCATGACAGGCATGATGAATGTGGGAGCCGGATATTCACTGACTCTGGTATCCTCGGATTATGAAGAGCTTAAGGCAGTAAACGACAGGATATTTGACTGCCTTCAGCAGGACAAAAGGCTGACTGCTGTCTCCTCTACTCTGGAGGATGCGGCTCCTGTCATCAAGTTCCGTGTGGATCCTGTGGCTGCATCGGCAGAGGGCTTCGTTCCGGCTCAGCTGGCCGGCAGTCTGTATTCCATGCTGTCGGGAACCGAAGCGGATAAAATGACTGTAGACGGAGAAGAGCTGTCGGTAATGGTCGAGTATCCGGAGGATGAATTTGACACACTGGAAAAGGTATCCGATATTCAGCTGACATCTCCGACAGGCAGCACCGTGTTTTTAAGGGATGTTGCGGATGTGGCCATTGAGGACAGCCCTGCAGCCATTACGAGATACAATAAGCAGTATCAGGCAACGATAAGCGCAGGCTATACGGATCTGGCAGATAAGAACACAGCAGCGGAGATCGTCGAACAGTATGTGAGGCCTAATCTTAGTCCCGGAGTTTCCGAACAGACAAATGTCCAGCTGGACATGATGTATGATGAGTTCAGGAGCCTCGGAACGGCAATAGCCATTGCAGTATTCCTGGTATTTGTGGTAATGGCGGCACAGTTTGAATCTCCTAGATTCTCCTTCATGGTCATGACCACCATACCGTTTGCCATGATAGGCTCCTTCTCGCTGCTGTGGCTGCTCGGGATAGATATAAGCATGCCGACCCTCATAGGCTTTCTGATGCTGGTCGGAACCGTTGTAAACAACGGTATCCTGTATGTGGACTCGGTGGATCAGCTCAGAAAGGAAATGGTACTGGAGGAGGCTGTTGTTGAGGCGGGCGCTCTGCGTCTGAGACCTATGATGATGACTACCCTGACTACCGTACTCTCGATGCTTCCTATGGGAATCGGCTTCGGAGATTCCGGAGCTCTGATGCAGGGACTTGCCATAGTAAATATCGGAGGTCTCGTGACCTCGACTGCTCTGGCTCTTCTCGTGCTTCCGGTATATTACCTGTTTATGAACAAAAAGAAGAAAAAGAGAGAATATGAAGAGATCGAGGCTTAATCTAATATTGCGCACACGTTTCATTTCAGGCTGTATGATGCTTTCCCTGCTGTTTTCGGCAGGGACGGCATCCTTTGCCTTTGCAGAGGGCAATATACAAAATGCTGCTGTCGGACCGGAAGAGCAAACAGCCGAAGCATCGGGACAGAATATAGCCGAAGGCTCCGTGAATAATGCTGCCGGACCGGGACAGAAAGCGTCCGAAGGACCGGGACAGAAAGAATCCT
>JAQXPY010000135.1 GCA_029100885.1 Clostridiales bacterium
AACTTAAATGTGATATAAATATACGCAGTGCAATTATACCCCGCACTGAGTGGCATGTAGGAGATACATAATTCGGCCACCGGAGGGAGGTAAGGGGTCTTTGTCAAACGTAATCGTTAAAGAGAACGAGTCTCTCGATTCAGCTCTTCGCAGATTCAAGAGAAACTGCGCAAAAGCAGGTATCCAGCAGGAGATTCGTAAGAGAGAGCATTACGAGAAGCCAAGCGTAAGACGTAAGAAGAAGTCTGAAGCAGCTAGAAAGCGTAAGTATAACTAATTTGAAGCATAGCCTCAATTCCAGCGGAGTTGGGGCTATAAATTTATCTGAATATGATTGATTTACACAGACAGATTCCAGCCGAATATGAAATGCTTATATTCGGCAGCTGTGATTCTTATTTAAAGAAGATAGAACGGGTTTTCGGAGTGGATATTACAGAGCACAACGGAGATGTTATTATTTCGGGCGCCGAGACGGCGGTCCGAAAAGCCGATGCGGTTATTGACGGGCTGACAGAGCTTGTTAAGCGCAACAAGGGGATGACGGAGCAGCAGGTGGATTATACGATCTCTTTATCTATGGAGGGCGAAGGACTTGAAAAGGAAGTGGCAGAGATCGACAGGGATATTATCTGCCGCACCATAAGCGGAAGACCTGTTAAGCCAAAGACTCTCGGGCAGAAAAAATATGTGGATCTTATCAGAAGCAAAATGATCACATTCGGAACCGGTCCTGCCGGAACGGGCAAGACTTACCTTGCAATGGCTCTGGCAATTAAGGCCTTCAAGGATCAGGAGGTACAGAGGATCATCCTCACCAGACCTGCCATTGAAGCAGGAGAGAAGCTGGGATTTCTTCCGGGAGATCTGCAGCAGAAGATAGATCCATATCTGAGACCCCTTTATGATGCTCTTTACAGTATTATGGGAGCTGATTCATTTATTGCAAATCAGGAGAAGGGACTGATAGAGGTTGCTCCTCTGGCTTATATGAGAGGAAGAACCCTGGATAACGCATTTATCATACTCGATGAAGCGCAGAACACCACTCCTGCACAGATGAAGATGTTTCTGACCAGAATAGGCTTCGGATCAAAGGTAATAGTAACCGGAGACCTGACACAGAAGGATCTTGATAAGGGACAGATATCCGGACTTGAGGTTGCTGTCAGGGTGCTTTCGGGTATAGATGATATCGGTTTTGCCGAGCTTAACGCAAGCGATGTCGTGAGACACCCTCTTGTACAGAAGATAGTAAAGGCATATGATGCCTATGAGGCGAAACAAAATGAGCGTAAGCATAGAAAATGAATACAGCGGTTCTCTTAAATGCAGCGGCACGCAGATCGAAGGCTTTATTTCAGAGGAAGAGTATAAGGACATTGCAGTGAACGTTATCAACAGAGCCCTCGAGCATGAGAATTGCCCGTATGAGGCAGATGTCAGTCTGCTCCTTACCGACGACGGTGCTATTCATGAGATGAACAGAGAGTACAGGGGGATAGACAGGAGCACGGATGTTCTCAGCTTTCCTATGATCGATTATGACGCGCCGGCATGCTTTGACGGTTTTGATGACAGAGATGAGCTCTTCGATCCCGACAGCGGTGAGCTGCTGCTGGGAGATATCGTTATTTCTGTTGATCATGCAGTCAGTCAGGCTGCGGAATTCGGTCATACGGTGATCAGGGAATATGCCTTTCTCATAGCCCACAGCATGCTGCATCTCATGGGCTATGATCATATGACAGAGGAAGAGGCTGAGGAAATGGAGATTCGTCAGAGCGATATACTGGACAGCCTCGGATATATCAGATGAATAAAAACGCAAGATCCAGAAACTTTATAGCACAGGGCAGTATTCTTGCCGCAACGGGTATACTGTGCCGTCTTATAGGAATGCTTTACCGCATTCCTCTTGTTGATATTATAGGAACCGTGGGCAATGGATATTATACTTCGGCCTACAGTATCTACAATATTCTTTTGATCATCAGCTCATATTCACTTCCGACAGCTATTTCAAAGGTGGTTTCCACCAGACTTGCCAGGGAAAGATATGACGATGTACGAACTGCACTGAAGGCGGCATTTTTATATGCGACAGTTATGGGAGGGGCGGCCTGCGCCGTCATGTATTTCGGGAGCGATATCATAGCCGAGTTTATGCAGAAGCCCTTCTGCAGATATGCTCTCAGAACCCTTGCGCCTACAGTATGGGTCATGGCCTATCTCGGTATACTCAGAGGATATTTCCAGGGCTACGGCAGTATGGTACCTACCGCAGTCTCCCAGATATTTGAACAGATCGTAAATGCCGTCGTTTCGATAGTCATGGCAGCTCTGCTATTTGACTATGGAATGAAGGCTGATCTGATATATGCCGATACACAGTACAGTTATGCATACGGAGCTGCCGGAGGGACCATAGGTACCGGAATGGGGGCTCTGATTGCATTGCTTTTCTTTATTATCATTTTTCTGTTGTATGGAAAAATGCCTGCCGGAAACGGAGGCTTAGGAACGGTTTCCCGCAGAAGAAGCAGAGGCAGCAGAAGCAGCAATAGAAATGACTATAGAAACGGCCAGGATGTGTATAATGCGGGAAGATCCTCCGGAGTCAGAAGCGGTGAGAAAAGAGAAAGCTTTCTCCATCTGTCGAAGGTGCTTATCATTACACTTGTACCTATACTGCTCAGCTCTACTGTCTATAACATCAGCACTGTGCTGGATGATCTGATTTTCAGCCGTATGATGGCCGGCTTCGGGCTTACTGCCTCAGTAGTATTTTTATGGGGCGTTTTCGGTGAGTACCGTATTTTGTTTAATATACCTGTAGCTATAGCCAACAGTCTGAGCTCCTCTGTTATTCCGTCACTGACAAATGCCGTTGCGGACAGGGAGCGTGAACTCATCAGAAAGAAGATCAGGATCAGTATTCAGTTTGTAATGCTTATATCTATCCCTGCTGCAGTGGGGCTGTTTGCTTTGGCTGAGCCTATCTGCAATCTGCTGTTTGCCTCGGAGGACAACAGTCTGCTGATCTCTGTTCTCAGACATGGAGCTTTAGCCATCGTTCTGTATTCGCTTTCAACGATCACTAACGGACTGCTTCAGGGACTGGGACATTTGGCGGATCCACTGATAAACTCAGTTGTTTCACTTGTTATCCATGTCGGCTCCCTTATAGGATTGCTGTATCTGTTCCGCGATATTCATGCAGTCATCTATGCAAACACTGTATTTGCATTTGCGGTATGCGTATTGAATCTGTTCAATCTCCACAGGTATGTTAGCTTCAGGATAAACAGGCGCAATACATTTGCGGTTCCGGCTGTTGCCTCGGCCTTTATGGGCGCTGCAGTGTTTGGCATATCCAAGCTCCTGATGTGGATAATACCGGGTACCGACAGCGGCAGACTGGGACTTACGGCAGTGGTAGTGCTCTGCATTGCAACGGCCGCAGTGATCTATGCTGTTATGCTTGTCGCTCTGAGGGCATTTACAAAGGAGGAGCTGCTGGAAATGCCTATGGGACTTAGAATATACAGATTATTAAACAGTTTCGGACTTATGTAATATACAGTTTCCGACGGCAGACAGCGGGACAGTAAAAGAAATAGAGGTTTTTTGGAATAAAGCATTATCGTATTGATCTCTTCAGGGCTCGGGAAGCATGCATAACTCGGTCAAATATCATAAAAATAAGGTGCTGATAGTAGGCGCGGGAGCATCCGGAATGATGGCTGCGGCTGTTTGTGCTCTAAACGGAGCAGATGTTCTGGTCATGGAGCATAAGGAGAGACCCGGGATAAAGCTGTCTATGACAGGCAACGGCAGGTGCAACTATACCAACACCGATGTTTCTTCAAGGCATTATGTGTGCAGGGACACTGCCTTTGTGGATAAGGTGCTTGAAGGCTTCGGTTATAAGGAATGCACCTGGTTTTTTAAGTCTGCGGGAATAATTCCTGATATAAGGCATTACAGCTATGATGATTTCGGTTATGCATACCCGCTAAGAATGAATGCAGCCGGGTTTTGCAGCAGTCTATATGAGTTTTCGGTAAAGGCAGGGGCACAATACAGTTTTTCGGTATCCGATGAAGCGGTCACAGATACTGTTTTGAACACATTGGAAAAACGAGACGGAAGTGCTGTGATCATAGCAGCAGGCTCCAATGCATATCCTTCTACAGGCTCCGACAGCTCTGTATACCCTGTATTTAAGAAGCTGGGCATCAGATTCAACACCTTTCTTCCTGCTTTATGTCCTTTATACTCAAAATCGGAAGTTCTGTCCGGACTAAAGGGCAAGCGCATCAGGGAATGGGCGGGTCTTGTTATTGACGGAGAGAGGGATCCTCTGCTTCGATGTTTCGGTGAGATACAGTTTAATGAACACAGTATTTCCGGAATCCCGGTAATGAATCTTTCCGGAAGAGCGGCAGCTGCCCTCAGAGAAAAAAGAAAAGTAGTGCTTGAGGCAGGCCGGGACTCATTTGAGATACACAGGACAGCGGGCTTTGATAGAGCGCAGGTCTGTTCGGGAGGCGTGGATATTTCGGAGATAGATCCCTGCACTATGCAGTCGCTGCGTTTCCCGGGTCTGTTTTTTTGCGGAGAGATCATAGATGTATACGGAGAATGCGGAGGATTCAATCTGCATTTTGCATGGGCAAGCGGATACAAAGCCGGGCGCTCAGCCGCAGGAGCCTGTTGACCGCAGCTGAGGGAAGGCTCTGTAAAGGCAGGTCCGGATAAAAAATGTAAGCATGTGAAAAATGGAGCGGATCAATGATCAGGATCAATCAGATAAAGATTCCTGTCTTCGAGGTGGGGACAGATCGGGAAAATGAGAAAAGGCTTGTCCGCGGTGCGGCGGTGAAGCTTTTGGGATGCAGATATGATTCGGTGAGAAAGCTTCGTATCATCCGCCGTTCAATTGATGCAAGGGATAAGAACAATATTTTATATGTGTACACGGCGGATATTAAGCTGCATGACTCTGTTGCGGGACCGGATTCAAATACTGAGGCTCAGTTTATAAGGAGACTCAGAAACAATAATATACGACAGTCTGCAGAGGTTCCTTTCGCATTGCCGGAGCCGATAAAGGATACGGCGGACAGGCCTGCTCCGGTCATAGTCGGGTCCGGCCCGTGCGGCCTTTTTGCAGCTTATGTTTTGGCGGAATGCGGGATACCGCCGGTCATCCTGGAACGAGGGGATGATGTGGATACAAGGCTCAGAAAGACAGAGCTTTTTTTTGAGAGCGGGAAGCTGGATCCGGACTGCAACATTCAGTTCGGAGAGGGAGGAGCCGGTACATTTTCAGACGGAAAGCTCAATACATCTATCAAGGACAGAGAGGGATATATCGGATTTGTACTGCGTACCTTTGTACGCTTCGGCGCGGATCCGGATATTCTGATAGACCAGAAGCCGCATATAGGTACAGATGTCCTGTCGGGTATAATAAAAAGAATGCGGGAGCATATTATTGAAAAGGGCGGCAGATACATCTTTAATGCCAGGTTTGATGAGATACGTTCGGAAAACGGACATGTTACACACGCCGGTTATACGGACACCGTGAGAGGAACGAAAAGCTATATCCGCTGCAGTGAGCTGATCGTCGCTGCCGGACACAGCGCCAGGGATACCTTTGCCATGCTGCTGAAGGCAGGACTAAGAGCGGAGCCAAAGCCATTTGCAGTGGGAATAAGGGTGCAGCATCCGCAGGAGGCGATCGATGCAGCGCTTTACGGAGAAAGGGATCTGAAGAGAAAGGAAGCTATACTGGGACCGGCATCCTACAAGCTTACCCACAGAACCGGAAAGGGCCGCAGCTGCTACAGCTTCTGTATGTGTCCCGGAGGCTATGTGGTCAATTCTTCTTCCGAGGAGGGGAGATTGTGCGTCAACGGCATGAGCTATAATTCAAGAGCCTCGGGTACGGCAAATTCTGCCGTCATTGTCAATGTGCTTCCGGAGGACTACCGTGATTACGGGGAGGATCCGGTGCTTTCAGGCATTGAGTTTCAGAGAAGACTGGAGGAGCTGGCATATAAGGCCGGGGGAGGCGTTATCCCTTATGAGACCTTCGGTGAGTTTAAAAGGGGAGAGAGCTCTCCTTCGGGAGTCTCCTCGTTTCCGTTTGAGTTTCTCGGCTATGCGGCTTCGGGCGATCTCAGATCTGTGCTTCCTGAATTTGTTTCCGAGGCGATAATAGAGAGTATGCCGGCCTTTGCCGGAGTGATCAAAGGCTTTGATGACGAGGACACAATAGTTGCCGGAGTTGAGGCACGCACCTCGAGTCCTGTCAGGATACTGAGGGACGAGAAGCTGCAGTCGGATATCAGGGGAATCTTTCCTGCGGGAGAAGGTGCCGGGTATGCCGGCGGCATCACATCAGCTGCCGCGGACGGCATCAGAACTGCAATGTATATAGTCGATTCGATTTACGGAGATCAGGACAATGGGAATAAGCGCTGAACAGATACAGAGAATAAATGAGCTGTACAGAAAGTCGGTTTCGGAGACGGGGCTTACCTTGGAAGAGGCGGAGGAGCAGAAGAAGCTCAGAGACCTTTACATTAAGTCGGTACGGGAAAACCTGCGGGGACAGCTGAATAATATAGATATCAGAAATGAGGACGGCACCATAACTCCCCTCGGAAAAAGATGAGATCGAAGGCGGTAGGCTTAGCATGAAGCTGGATTCACTGATATTTGATATTGACGGAACTCTTTGGGATTCGTCCGAAACAATTGCAGAGGCATTTTCCGAGGCTTCGTCCCTTTTCCCATTCGGAAAAAGGGAATTTTCCGGCGAACGCCTCAGAGCAGAAATGGGAAGACCCCTGAATGTAATATTTAGGCATCTTTATCCCGAGCTGGATGAGCTGTTTGAAAAAGACATTAAACAGGCCGAGAGGCTGCTGCGCAGAATAAACTCTGTGTCCTCGGAGATGGAATATGAGTTTCTCAGAAAACGCGGCGGAAAGCTGTACCCGGGAGTCAGGGAGACTTTAGACAGCCTCAGCCGGAGAATTCCGCTGTTCATCGTCTCCAACTGCGAGAAGGGATATATAGAGATCATGCTGGAAGCCACGGGAATGGAACCATACTTCAGAGGATGGCTCTGCTACGGAGATAACAACGCCGAAAAGGATAAAAACATCAGGTTTATTGCGGATAAGAACGGACTGAAGGCGCCGGCTTATGTGGGAGATATAGATAAGGATGCTGTCAGCTCAGAAAAGGCGGGGGTTCCGTTTATCTGGGCCTCATATGGATTCGGCAGTGTCAGTCAGGGAATGTACAGAGAGAGAATAGATGATTTCAGAGAGCTTGAAGGAATTATTGAAGGATGATGTATTTGCTGCCGCTCCGGCTGAGGAGCCTCAGAGACAGCATTATTTTATTGAACAGCTGAAAAAGGTGTTCGGCGGCAGTGACCGGAGATATACCGCCGCTGTAGTTACTTTCGGCTGCCAGATGAATGCCAGGGACTCGGAAAAACTGGAAGGAATTCTGTCCGAGATCGGATTTGCAACCGGGGCAGATGAACAGGATGCGGATTTTGTCGCATTTAACACATGTACTGTGAGAGAAAATGCAAACGAGCATTTGTACGGAAGACTCGGCCGATTAAAGTCGGCAAAGACAAAAAACCGGGATATGATCATTTCGGTATGCGGCTGTATGATGCAGGAAGCCGATGAGATAGAAAAGCTCAGATCCAGATATTCCTTTGTGGATATTATTTTCGGCACCCACAATCTGTATACCTTCCCCGAGCTGCTGTTCAGGCTGCTGAGAAAGAGGTCCGGCAGCGTGGATGCTTTTGATGACAACGGGATAAGGATGCTCACTTCCTCCTCTGATGACGCTGTCCGGCTCGACAGGCTAATGAGATATTCAGGAACCGCTTCAGGACAGAAGGATATCGAAAAGCTGCTGAGAAGACCTGTAGTATCTGTCTGGGAGGGCTCAGACAGGATAGTTGAGAAGCTGCCTTCCAAAAGAAAATACCCGTTCAAGCAGGGAATAAATATCATGTTCGGCTGCAATAATTTCTGTTCCTACTGTATAGTTCCGTATGTAAGGGGCAGGGAAAAAAGCCGTCTTCCCGAGGAGATATTTGACGAGATACGGGCGGCAGCCTCTGAAGGCGTTAAGGAGATCATGCTTCTCGGACAGAATGTTAATTCCTATTCCGGCGGGATTAATTTTGCACAGCTGTTGAGACAGATCGACAGCCTTTGCGATGAGACGGGAATCGAGAGGATAAGGTTTATGACCTCTCATCCAAAGGATCTTTCGGACGAGCTTATAGAGGTCATGGCTTCCTCAAAGCATGTCTGCAGACAGTTTCATCTGCCGCTTCAGTCAGGCTCCGACCGGATATTAAAGCTTATGAACAGGCATTATGATAAGGAAAGATTTCTCGAAAGAGCCGCTGCACTGAAGGCTGCCATGCCGGATATTTCAATAAGCACCGATATTATAGTGGGCTTCCCGGGCGAGACGGAGAGGGATTTTCTTGAGACTCTGGATGTTCTTGGCAGGGTACGTTTCGATTCGGCATTTACATTTATTTATTCCCGCAGGGAAGGAACACCGGCAGCGGCACTGGAGGATCCGACAGAGGAATCTGTTATAAAGGAGAGATTTGAAAGGCTTCTTGGTTTTCAGAACGGTATCGTTGAGGAAAATCTTAATGCGCTGGCCGGAAAAAAGTGCGGAGTCCTGTTTGAGGAGATCAGCGAGTACGATCCGGGACTTATCACAGGAAAAACCGAACAGGGTATAACGGTACATGTACCTGCAGATCCGGGCATAATCGGTCAGATCAGAGACGTGGTTCTTGAGGAAAATCATAAGTTTTATTTTACAGGAAGCCTTGTCGGGAAGGAAAGTAATGCTACCCGAATCGGCGGTTAAGGTCAGTGAAGGATAAGGCGGCAATTGATGAACACTGAAAAGCTGTCACCTATGATGGTGCAGTATCTTGAAACTAAAAAACAATATCCTGACTGTATTCTTTTCTTCAGAATTGGTGATTTTTAAGAGATGTTTTTTGAGGATGCGAAAACCGCATCCGAAGAGCTGGATCTGGTTCTGACGGGGAAGGATTGCGGGACGGATGAAAGAGCGCCAATGTGCGGTATTCCTTACCATGCCGCCGATAATTATATTGCAAGGCTTGTAAAGAAGGGCTACAGCGTCGCCATAGGCGAACAGGTAGAGGATCCGAAGACCGCCAAAGGCATTGTTAAAAGAAATGTTGTCAGGGTGATCACTCCGGGAACTATCTGCGATGCCGAAGCCCTCGATGAAGGACGTAATAATTACCTCATGTGCGCTGTGTTCAGACAGGGCACCTTCGGCGTGGCGGCAGCTGATGTCAGTACCGGTGAGTTCTTTGTTTCCGAAGTGGGAGATGTCAGAAGACTTTATGACGAGATCAACAGATTTATGCCTTCGGAGCTTATCTGCAATGATGATTTCTATATCAGCGGAGCCGATACTGAGCTTATTAAGAGCAGATGGAATGTTCGTTTTACAAAGGTTCCGTCGGGGTACTTTGATGAGGAGCGCTGCAGAAGACTGATCGAAGAGCATTTCCATGCGGAGGCTTCGGGGCTTGGTTTTAAAGATATGTCAGCAGGTCTCACTGCTGCCGGCGCCGTACTGAAATATATATATGATACCCAGTTTTCCAGTGTGGACTATATTACCTCCGTCAGGCAGTACAATAACTGTGAATACATGGTGATCGATACTGCCACCATGCGCAATCTGGAGCTTCTGGAATCAATGAGGGACAAATCCAGAAAGGGGACATTGCTCTGGGTATTGGATAAGACCAAAACCGCAATGGGCTCCAGACTTATGAGAAGGATCATTTCCCAGCCTCTTTTATCCAGAACGGCGGTGGAGGAACGTCAGCAGGCGGTGGCAGAGCTCAATGACAGGTTCATTGACCGGGAGGAGATCTTTGAGTATCTGAGACCTGTTTACGATCTGGAAAGGCTGCTGGCCAGATTCAGCTCCGGAAGGGCAAATCCCCTTGATGCCCATGCCTTCAGGCAGTCTGTTTCCATGCTGCCTCATATCAAAAGACTCCTGACAGGTTTCGAGGCTGAACTTATGAAAAAGATCTCCGGAGACATCGATGAGCTGTCGGATATCTGTAATCTGCTCGAAAATGCAGTGGATCCGGACGCATCAGTATCAGTCAGGGACGGAGGTATTATCAGATCCGGCTTCGATGAAGAGGTCGACAGACTCAGAGCCTCTAAGACCGAGGGAAGAAAATGGCTGATGGAGCTGGAGGCAGAGGAACGGGAAAAAACCGGAATTAAGACTCTCAAGATAAAGTATAACAGAAACTTCGGTTACTGTATCGAGGTCAGCAACAGCTTTAAGGATCTGACTCCGGAGTACTTTATTCGCAAGCAGACTCTGACTACAGGCGAGAGATATACCACAGAAAGGCTGGAGGAGCTCTCATCGGATATTCTCGGAGCCGATGAAAAGCTCAGGAGCCTGGAATACGATATTTTCTGCGGAATCCTCAGGCAGGTCTCCGGCGAGGCTGTAAGGATACAGAGGACAGCTGCCGCTGTTGCCTATCTGGATGTGCTTTGCTCATTTTCCTATGTGGCTATGAGAAACAAGTATGTCCGCCCTAGGATAAACGAATCCGGCCGGCTGGATATTACAGGTGGAAGGCATCCTGTGGTAGAGCTGATGCTGAGGGACGGAGCCTTTGTGGCAAATGATACCCGTCTGAACAGTCATAATGACAGAATAGCGATAATAACCGGACCGAATATGGCCGGAAAATCCACATATATGAGGCAGGTGGCACTGATCACTCTCATGGCCCAGATCGGCTCGTTCGTGCCGGCTGTCAGCGCCGATATTTCCATATGTGACAGGATATTTACGAGGGTAGGAGCCTCGGATGATCTGGCCAGCGGTCAGTCTACCTTTATGGTGGAGATGACCGAGGTGGCCAATATTCTGAGAAATGCCACCTCTGAATCACTGCTCATTCTTGATGAGATAGGGAGGGGAACCTCTACCTATGACGGACTGTCGATTGCCTGGGCAGTGGTGGAATATATCAGCGACAGAAAAAAACTGGGTGCAAAGGCTCTGTTTGCGACACACTATCATGAGCTGACCGAGCTGGAAGGAAAGATCAAGGGTGTCCATAATTTCTGTATTTCCGTCAAGGAGGAGAAGGAGGAGCTTATTTTCTTAAGAAAGATAATTCCGGGCGGAGCGGACAAATCCTACGGAATCGCTGTTGCGAGACTTGCCGGGGTTCCTAAGACCGTGACCGATCGTGCCTCGGATATTGCGGAGCAGCTGGCAAAGTCCGATATAAATGCAGGCAGCGATGCAGTGATAGCAGCAGATACCGGAACGGTGGATGAGGCGAAGAAAAAAGCGGACAGGGAGAAGAAAGAGATACTGGACAGGATAGTAAAAATGGATCTTACCTCCATAACTCCTATGGAGGCGTTTTTCGAACTAAACAGGCTACAGGAAAGGCTTCGCAGCTATGATTAACATACTCAGCAAGGACACTATCGATAAAATTGCTGCCGGGGAGGTTGCGGAAAGACCGGAGAGTGTAGTCAAGGAGCTGCTTGACAATGCTGTTGATTCAGGTGCAGACAGTATCAGTGTCGAGATCAGAGGCGGCGGACTGGAGCTTATCAGAGTCACGGACAACGGATGCGGCATAGAAAGCAGTGAGATACGCAAGGCCTTTCTCAGACATGCCACCTCAAAGCTTAAGTCCGCGGAGGATCTGGAGCATATCCTGAGCATGGGATTTCGCGGAGAGGCGCTTGCCTCCATAGCTTCAGTGGCGGCTGTCGAGATGATCACAAAGTCCCGTGAAGCTCTGAGCGGTACCGACTACAGAATTGAATTCGGCAATGAAAAGGATATAAGGGAGGTCGGTGTTCCAGACGGAACAACTGTTATAGTCAGGGATTTTCTGGAAAATGTTCCGGTCAGAAGACAGTTTTTAAAATCTGCAAAAACCGAGACCGCATATATTGTTAACACTGCCGAGAAGATTGCCCTGGCCCATCCTGATATCAGCATTACACTTAATACGGACGGAAGATGCGTTTTTTCCACTATAGGAAACGGCAGATTAAGGGATGTCATATATACGATATTCGGAAGCGGTATCACATCGGCTCTGAGGGAGGTCAGACTGGATAGCGGAGGGATACTTGTGGAGGGGTACACAGCCAATCCGGAGACTTCGAGAAGCAGAAGAGATCAGGAGATATTCTTTGTCAACGGCAGATGGATAAGCTCCGAGGTGCTGCAGAGAGCTCTGGAAAATGCCTGTGCTCCGTACCTTATGCAGCACAGATATCCTTTTGCTGTTCTGAATATCAGACTGGCTCCCGGGAAGGTAGACGTCAATGTTCATCCCCGCAAGTCTGAGGTAAGATTTGCTTCGGATCAGGATGTATATGATGCGGTGTTCTCAGCAGTATCCGAGGCTATGTCACGAAGTGACCTGATAGTAGATGCCGGAAAGGATGTCCTGAGTAAGCTTAAGCCAGAATCTGATCGGGATCAGAAAGGCTCCCATAGCTCCCAGCTTCCTCCTGAGCCATTTGAAACAAACAGGAGAGGAGACGAAGCACAGCTTCATTTGTTTGAAAAGCCAGCGGACTATATCGGAGGTTCCGTAAACAGCGGCCCGACAAGCAGCGGCTCAACAAACAGTAGTTCAACAGGCAGCGACCCGACAAGCAGCAGTTCAACAGGCAGCGACCCGACAAGCAGCAGTTCAACAGGCAGCGGCCCTACAAGCAGCAGTTCGACAGGCAGCACCTCAATAAGCAGAGACACAACGCACAGCGACTCAATAATAAGCAGCTCAATGAACCCGGAAGAGGACGGAGTTTCGGAAGCAGACGTTATTGCAGACAACGCTTCGGATGATGTTCATGATTCAAGATTTTTAAGCGCATCCAGTCTGCCTTATTTTAAAATGGTGGGGCAGATATTTGAAACCTACTGGATCATTGAATACAATGACGAGATGTATATTATTGATCAGCATGCGGCTCATGAAAAGGTAAATTATGAACGCTTTATGTCTCTTATTAATAATCATGAAGCGGAATCACAGATGATCTTTCCTCCGGTAATCCTGACTCTGAGCGCCAGAGAGTCCGCTCTTCTCGAGGACAGCCTTAGCTGCTTTAATGAAGCAGGATATGACATCGAGCATGCGGGGGACAGAGATTTTATTGTCAGAGCTGTTCCGTCCAATCTCCCGGAGCTGAATGAAAGAGAGCTGCTGTTAAGCTTTATCGACAGTCTTTTTGAGGATGGAAAGGCTATGACTCCTGCTGTTCTCAAGGATAAGATCGCTTCCATGTCCTGTAAGGCTGCGGTCAAGGGTCATACATCTCTGTCGGAAGCGGAGATGAAACATCTGGTGGAGGAGCTGCTGACGCTTCAGAATCCGTACAATTGTCCTCACGGAAGACCTACCATCATCAGGTTTTCAAAAAAGGACATCGAGAAGCTGTTTAAGAGAATCGTGTAATGACAGATAACAGACCAAAGCTCATTATTATTGCGGGACCTACGGCTGTGGGAAAGACCTCGGCCGCGGTCAGACTGTGTGAAGAGATCGGCGGAGAGGTCATTTCTGCCGACAGCATGCAGGTATACAGAGGCATGGATATCGGAACGGCAAAGGTAAGAGAGGATGAAATGCACGGAATAAGGCATCATCTGATAGATATCCTGGATCCGGACACCGAGTTTTCGGCAGCTGATTTCAAGGAGCTGTCGTTAAAGGCTTGTTCAGAAATATACAAAAGAGGGCATATTCCGGTCGTCTGCGGCGGAACAGGCTTTTACATCCAGGGACTGCTGTACGATATTGATTTCTCCGAGGAAGAGAGGGACTGTTCTTATCGGGATCAGCTGTCAGAGATATTCAGCTCCGAGGGAATCGATGCTCTTGCCGATATGCTGAGGCAGATCGACCCTGAGGCCTGTGAAAAGATCGATATGCATAACAGCAGACGAATAATCAGAGCCCTTGAGTTTTATAAGAATCATGGCTTCAGCATTGTCAGACATAATGAGAAAGAAGAAAAAAAGAGAGGATCCTCTCCGTTTGACTGCAGTTTTTTTGTCCTGACCTCCGAAAGACAGGTATTGTATGAGAGGATCAACAGACGAGTAGATATGATGATGGAGGAGGGGCTGCTTGAGGAGGCAAGGCTGCTAAAGCAGACAGTCTCTCATTTGAGCAGTACTGCCGGGCAGGCCATAGGCTACAAGGAGCTGTTCGAATACCTTGACGGTATATGCACGCTGAATACGGCTGTCGAAAAAATAAAGATCAATTCCAGACATTACGCAAAGAGACAGCTGACCTGGTTTCGCCGGGAGAAAAATGCAGTCTGGATAGATGTACAAAAAGGAGATCCCTTGGATGATATCAGAAAACATATACAGGAGCTTTGGAATATGTGATGAGCTTGCGGAGCTTGTGAGAGCTTCTGAGGCAAAGGTAAGACACAGATTCGAGGCAATCGATGAAATAGCCGAATACAACACACTGAAGGTTGTCAGGGCCATGCAGGAGTGCGGAGTATCCGAGGCATGCATGCTGGAAACGACCGGATACGGATACAATGACATCGGCAGAGATAAGCTTGAAGCAGTCTATGCAAAGATATTCGGTGCTGAGGATGCTCTTGTAAGAAGCCAGATAGTATGCGGTACCCATGCTTTAGCGATTGCTCTTTACGGCAATACCAGACCGGGTGATGAGGTGTATTCTCCGGTGGGAATGCCCTACGACACACTTCAGCAGGTTCTTGGTGTGACAGAGGGCAGGGGGTCGCTCAGGGAATACGGTGTCACCTTCAGGTACACAGAGCTTCTTCCGGACGGAGGATTTGACTATGAGGGCATCCGCAGCAGCATAAGCGAGAAAACCCGACTGGTGGAGATACAGAGGAGCAGAGGCTACTCAGATAGAAGAAGCTTTTCTGTAGAGGAGATCGGAGAACTGATAAGCTTTGTCAGAAGTATAAAAAAGGATGTATGTATCATGGTAGATAACTGCTATGGTGAGTACACCGAGCTTACGGAGCCTTCCCAGGTGGGGGCTGATATGGTGGTAGGATCTCTGATCAAAAACCCGGGAGGAGGCATAGCGCCTGTAGGCGGTTATATAGCCGGAACTTCCGAATGTATTGAAAACTGCGCAGCGAGACTTACCGCTCCGGGTCTCGGAAAAGAACTGGGACCTTCCCTCGGAGCAAACAGGCTTCTCTATCAGGGAACCTTCCTTGCTCCGTCGGTGACAGCATCCGCGCAAAAGAGCGCTGTGCTTGCCGCAGAGGTATTTTCCGGACTGGGCTTTGCATGCCATCCCGATGCCGAGGACATAAGACATGATATCATCGAGTCGGTATGTCTGAAGGATCCGGACAGAGTGATCTCATTCTGCAAGGGCATTCAGAAGGCGGCGGCGGTGGATTCCTTTGCTGCGCCTGAGCCTGCGCCTATGCCGGGGTATGAAAGCGATATAATCATGGCGGCCGGCTGCTTTATTTCGGGCTCCTCCATCGAGCTGAGTGCCGACGGACCTCTGAGGGAGCCATATAATGTTTTCTTCCAGGGAGGTCTGAATTATGCTCACGGCAAGCTTGGAATCATGATGGCTGCCCAGCAGCTGCTCGATGACGGACTGATCAGGCTGTAAAGGAACAGTTAAATGCGGTATAGTTCTTTTGCTCTATGCAGCAGAGCGTTATCATCCGGTCTGTCCGGCAGAACGGTGGTCAGCTGTATCAGCCGGTCTATTCTTAAGATAATCTGACATTTTTTTAAAAAGGCCTGTGTGGTATACACTTGCCTTTTTTTTTATGATAAAATCTATAGAATTGTTCTGCGGTCGTACAATAATCATGAAGAACAGAAGAATAACCGAAACACCGGAGGAGCTGAGACCCTACGAAAAGTGTCTCAGGTCGGGAGCGGAGTATCTGTCTGATCCGGAGCTGCTGGCTGTTATTATCAGAACGGGCACAAAGGAAAGCACAGCTGAAGAGCTGGCAAGACAGCTTCTCTACAGAGACGGCAACAGCATCGGCCTGAACAGACTGATGCGTTTTTCAGCTGAGGAGCTCATGTCATTCAAGGGCATAGGCAAGGTAAAAGCTCTTCAGCTTTTATGCATAGGCGAGCTGTGCAGACGAATGAGCAGAGAGAAGGCAACAGCATCGGAGACCTTTTCCTCATCATTCTCTGCAGCTCAATTCTATATGCAGGATCTGAAGGGACTGTCTGAGGAGCATGTGTATATTATGCTGCTTGATACAAAGAACGGCCTTATCAGAAGTGTTCCCGTATCTATGGGAACAGTAAACTGTTCTGCGGTATCCCCCAGAGAGATATTCATTACGGCTCTGAGCATGCGGGCTGCCTCATTCCTTCTGGTACACAATCATCCCAGCGGCGATCCTGAGCCGAGCAATGAGGATATCAGCTTTTCGAGACTGCTGTCGAGCCTGGGAAGGATGATGAACATTCCTATGAGGGACTCTATCATTATTGGTGACAACAGATATATTAGTTTACTTGAGAAAGGTCTCATCTGATAAATGAGCAACAGACATTCAAAACTACTGCTGATAATCATTACGATCTTCTGCGTGTTCTTTATGGCCATTACATATATTGACAGCACTGTGCTCGAACCGGTCAGGATTTATACGAATTATATACTCGTTCCGATCCAGAAAGGCATCAACAGTCTCGGAACCTCGATTGCAGCCGGTATCAGCGAAAATCTGCATCTTCATGAGGTTTATGATGAGAACGAACGGCTCAGGCTGAGAATAGATGAGCTGACTGCGGAAAACAGCAGACTTCGATCGGAGACTCTGGAGCTGGAGAGACTGAGAGAGCTGTATGAGCTGGATCAGACTTACGGAGAGTATCCTGCAGTGGCCGCCAGAGTTATTTCCCGGGATTCCCAGAAGTATTTCAATGTGTTCAGGGTAGATAAGGGACTTGCAGACGGTATAACAAAGGATATGAACGTTATCGGCGGCGGAGGTCTGATCGGAATAGTAGTGGAGGCCGGAGCCAACTATGCTACTGTCAGGACGATCATTGATGATGAATCCAATGTTTATGCAATGTCCCAGTACAGCAGCGATACATGTCTCGTCAAGGGCAGCATAGAGTCCTACGATACAGGAAAGATCATAATCAGCAATATCGATAAAAATGCTGTCTTCAATGACGGAGATGCAGTCATTACTTCAAATCTGAGTACAAAGTATCTGCCCGGCATTCTGATAGGGTATGCTTCGGACATCAGCATCAACTCACAGCATCTGACAAAGTCAGGGCTGCTTATTCCGGCTGCGGATTTTTCCGATATACAGGAGGTGCTGATCATTACAAAGCTCAAGACAGAGACGGGAATAATAGATGCACAGGATGCGGCCGGCTGAAGGTAAACAGTGAAAGCAAAGAAGATCATAAAACGTGTAGCTATATATTTTGTATTTGTCATGCTTGCATTTCTACTGCAGACATGCCTTTTTCCTATGGTGCCGTTTCTATCTGCGGTTCCGAATTTTCTGCTTATTATCACCTTTTCCTACGGCTTTATATACGGCGGCACGACCGGAATAGTCTGCGGTTCCTTTGCCGGACTGCTGATGGATCTCTTTTATCCTTCGCCGTTCGGGCTGTTTGTTCTGCTTTTTACATATCTCGGCTTTTTCAGCGGCTTTTTCTGTGCGGGATACAGAAACGATTCCATGCTGCTGCCCATGCTCCTTTGTCTTGTCTGCGACGGCGCCTATAATGCTGCGATGATTCTTTACAGGATCGTTGCAACCGGAAAGGCGGAGCTTGTGTATATTTTGAAAAACATCGTTCTTCCGGAAATGTTTTTCACGCTCATCGTCACCGCAGTAGTTTATCATCTGCTGTTGAAGGCGAACAGGAGACTTGATGCCATAGACGATTTCAGAGGTCAGAATGCTGCTTGATAAGATAAAAAATATATTTGAATCATTAAGAGAAAGGATTGAAAAACCCTTTCAGATCAGGATTTTTACTGTTGCCGTTATATTTACCTGTCTTTTTGCTCTGCTTCTCAACAATCTTTATACACTGCAGGTGGTCAACGGAGACACATATTCAGAGGAATTCATAGAAAAAATCGAAAGATCTGTCAAGCTCCCCGGTACAAGGGGGAATATTTATGATGCCGACGGAAATATTCTGGCTTATAACAGGCTTTCGTATAACGTTATCATTGCGGATGACGGCTCCTATCCTGATTATAATGACAGGAACAACATGCTGTACAGGCTGACATGTATCCTTGAAAAGCATGAGGTGAGTATCACCTCACGTTTTGAGGTGGAGCTGGATGAAAACGGGGACTTCCGCTATACATCGTCATCTGATTCTGCAAGAAGAAGATTTATCGCCAATGCCTACGGTGTCCTCCTGTCGAAGCTGGATACGGCTGACAGCTCCGGCAAAGTCAGATATCCTTCGGATATTTCCGCAGAGGAGCTGGTCAGACTCAAGGCCTCTGACTATGCCTTTGATTCTATAAAAAACGAGGAGGGCTCTGCGCTGGTGCCTGACGACAGAACGCTTCTTGATATGATCAAAATACTTTATGCGCTGAGACAGACGAGCTTTCAGAAATACGAATCCACTACTATCGCCGAGGATATAGATGAAAACTGTATGGCTGAGATACTGGAGAACCAGGGCGAGCTCAAGGGAGTTGATGTTGAAGAGACTTATATCAGGAGATATAACAACGCCAAATATTTTTCTCATATTATAGGCTATACAGGCGCGATAAAGGACGATACCCAGCTCAAGGAGCTTCAGAAATCCAATCCGGATTATGTGATTTCCGATAAGGTCGGAGCCACGGGAATAGAAAAGTCGATGGAGCAGGTACTTCAGGGCAAAAAAGGCGAAAGGCAGATGTATGTGGACAGCTATGGTCAGATACTTGATGTTATCAGTGAAACCGCTCCCGCTGCCGGTCATGATCTGTATCTTACCATAAGACAGAACCTTCAGATCGGAGTATATCATCTGCTGGAGCAGCAGCTGGCAGGAATAGTAGCCAGCAAAATAGTGAATATCCCGGCTTCGGAGATACAGATTCCTAAGAAGTCATCGGATGTTGTGATTCCTGCCGACGATGCATATTTTCAGTTTATTAATAACAATATTTTAGACACGGAGCATTTCTTCGATGAGGAAGACCGCGGAGAGGCTGAAGCACAGATGGCTGCGGCGTTCAGCGCACATAAGGATGAGGTTCTGGACAGGATATCCCATGAGCTTACCGGCGGATCGGATGTGCCGTTGAATATGCTCTCAAATGAATATATAGCCTATATGGTATATATTCTCGATTATCTGTCTCAAAGCAGCGTAGGCATAATAGATACCTCTGCCATAGACGTATACGGCAGTACTTATCTGTCATGGAAAAATGATACGATAAGTCTTAAGGATTATCTTTATGCCGGAATATCCGAGGGATGGATAAATATCGACGTGCTTCCAAAGAATGGTCCGGAGCGCTACAGCAATGCCGATTACATATATGATGCTATAGCAAAGCTTGTTCTGGATAATCTTGAAAATGATGAAAGCTTCAACAAGCTGATCTACAAATATATGCTTATCGACAGGAAGGGAGTCACAGGGCGTCTGCTTTGTATGGCTCTGTATGAGCAGGGAGTCATTGAATATGACGAGGAGGGCTACAGGGCTCTGGCCCGCGGAGATGAGGATTATGCCTTCTCCTTTCTTATAGATAAGATAAGAAGGATAGAGATAACACCTGCTCAGCTTGCTCTGGATCCCTGCATGGGTTCGGTAGTGATAACAGATGTTAAGACAGGAGATGTTAAGGCTCTTGTTTCTTATCCGGGCTATGATACCAACAAGATCAATGACAGTGAGTATTTTCAGGAGTGTCTCAACAACCTGTCGCTGCCTCTCATTAATTCGGCAACACAGACCAACAAGGCTCCCGGCTCGACCTTTAAGCCGTTGTCGGCCATTGCGGTTCTTGAGGAGGAAAAGATAGGAATAGCAGAAGAGGTAAACTGTACAGGTGTATATGAGGAGGTCTCTCCGAATATCAACTGCTGGATCGGAAGACCCGGACATAATCTGCTCACCGTGGAGGGAGCCATAGAGAATTCCTGCAACTACTGCTTTTCCGAGTACGCCCACAGATTATCCACAGAAAAGGATGATGCTACGGGAGAGGATGTATACAGTACGGCTCTGGGCATAGAAACACTTCAGAAGTATATGAAGATGTTCGGATTTGACAGGAAGAGCGGCATACAGATCGATGAAAAGGAACCCAAGATGTCGGACAGCGATCCGGAGAGATCGGCATTCGGTCAGGGAACAAACTCCTACAACAATGTTCAGATAGCCAGATACACTACAGCTCTGGCCAATAACGGCAAGCTGTTCAATTTGACTCTGCTCCAGAAGGAAACTGATTCTGACGGAAATCTGATCCAGGAATTTCCGGCAGAGCTCATCGATACTATCACGCTCAAGCAGTCCACATGGGATGTGGTACATAACGGTCTGAGAAAGGTGATAACCACAGGAGTTGCCGCAGGAGTATTTCAGGGTTATACCACGGTGGAGATTGCCGGAAAAACAGGAACCGCCGAAGAGGTAAAGACAAGAGGAAACCACGGATTGTTTATTTCCTATGCACCGTATGACGATCCTGAGATATCCGTTTCCGTAGTAATACCTTTTTCATATTCTTCGGGAAATGCCGCAAGACTGGCGAGAAAGGTCTATGATTACTATTACGGGGAGACTGATCTTGCTTCTATCATCAATGATGATGCTACAAGTATCGGGCTGTTTAATGTATCAGACGGCTGATAAAATAACCATTATTAAATCTTAGTTAAAAACGACGAAATTCGGTGACAAATTAAAAGTTTGATAGTATAATTTCTACAATGCCTATATGAAGAGTAAATATGTATTTAAAGCCCACAATCTGCTGCTTCTGGCGGTGGTGGCGCTGCTGAACTTTCTTGGGATACTTATACTTCAGTCGGCGTCTAACATGGATACTGCCATAGTATCCAAACAGATATTTGCCTCGCTTACCGGCTATGCTGTATGTACGGTCATAATGTTCTTAGACTACAACCGGATCATGAGGTATTCGAATATCATATATGCGGTCACCATCGGCATCCTTCTGGCAGTTATTATTATGGGCGTCGCGCATAAGGGTGCGGGAAGATGGATAGTTCTGCCGGTTATAGGACAGATACAGCCCGCGGAGTTTGCAAAGGTCGGAATCATTCTGTTTTTCGCCGCTTTATTCGGAAAGAGAGAAGGACATATCAATGAACCGCGTATTCTGATCCCTTCAGTACTGCTTTTCGGTCTGGCTGCCATACTTGTATTTGTAGAGCCTAACCTGAGCACGACGCTGATCCTGTGTGTGATTTTTTCTGCCATGCTGTTTACGGCGGGATTAGACATACGCATAGTCCTTGCCGTATTGGTTGTCGGAGGTCTGCTTACTGCCTTTATCATGTTTCTGTTTTCAACCGATAAGGCGGGTCTGATCCCGTTTATCAAGGATTATCAGAAGGAGCGTATTATGAGCTTTCTGTATCCCGATCAGTACTCCGATACTTTTTTTCAGCAGAGGAACTCCATTATGGCCATAGGATCCGGAGGATATTTCGGAAAGGGGCTTTTCAATACTGATATCAGCTCGGTCAAGGCCGGAAATTTTCTGATAGAAGAGGATACGGATTTTATCTTTGCCATTATCGGTGAGGAGCTGGGCTTCAGAGGCTGCATGGGTATAATATGTGCGTATATTCTGCTGATATTGCTGATGCTCTGGATCGCCATGAAATCAAAGAATCTGTCAGGCGCCATAATCTGTACGGGAACAGCTGCGTGGATAGGCTTTCAGACTTTTACAAATATCGCCGTTGCCATTGCGCTTTTTCCGAATACAGGAGTTACACTTCCCTTTTTCAGCAGAGGAGCTTCTTCGCTTCTTGCCCTGTATATCGGTGTCGGGATCGTGCTGAATGTGGGAATGCAGAGCAAGGATTAGCTGTAAGTGTAAATGGTAATATTGTGTTTTAATGTATGTCCGGGGTTTAAGCTGTACTTCGGCAGATAACTGTATTAATTTAAAGAAAAGGAGTCTTGGTTATGAATGTGGGTCTGATTGCGCACAATTCAAAAAAGAAGCTCATGCAGGATTTCTGTATTGCCTACAAGAGCATTCTGGGAAGAAACAAGCTGTATGCCACTGCCACTACCGGAAGATTTATAGAAGAGGTGACGGATCTGAATATTCATAAATTTCTTCCCGGTCATCTCGGAGGCAGGCAGCAGATAGCCGCTCAGATTACAAATAATGCAATGGATATGGTCATCTTCCTGAGAAATCCTGAGGAACAGCTGCCTCATGAGCCGGATGTTAACGATATCATTAAGCTTTGCGATCTTTACAATATCCCGATCGCCACAAATATCGCAACTGCGGAGCTGCTTGTTCTCGCACTCGGAAACGGAGATCTTGAGTGGCGTGAATAGGATCAAGAGTTTAATAATTATAACAGCCGCTGCGGTCTGTGTCTGTACAGGCTGTACAAAATCGGAATTGACTTCGCAATACAGCTTTCCCGAAGAAAATCTTGTCACTACACAGAATGACCGGATATTTGTCAAGGGCTTTGCGGCGGATCTGTGCGTTTCCGAATCAGACGGGGATGTTAATACCGATAACGTGAATGCTGCTGCCTTCGGTCTGTTTGATATCAGCAGCGGAACGGTGGTGTCTCAGCATAATATATATGACAGGGTGTATCCGGCTTCAACGACTAAGATACTTACCTGTCTGATTGCCCTTGAAATGGGAGATCCTGACGATGTGGTAACGATTCCGAAGGAATCCGGAATTACCGTTTCAGGTTCTTCAATGGCGGATCTTAAGCCCGGAGATAAGATCAGGCTGTCGGATCTGCTGTATGCGCTTATGGTGCCCAGCGGAAATGATGCGGCTGTGGCTATCGCCCATTACATCAGCGGAGATACCGCAGCCTTTGCCGAGGTTATGAACAACAGGGCAAAGGAGCTGGGGGCAGTGCATTCTCATTTTACAAATCCACACGGACTTCCGGATGATGATCATTATACGACAGTATATGATATGTATCTGATCTTTAATGAAGCGATCAGGAATGAGGAATTTGTAAAGATAGCCGGCACAGCTGAATACAGCTGCACCGTTACAAACGACAGTGAACCGGAGGAAAAACGGGAGAGGACAGTGTCATGGACCTGCGGAAACGGTTTTCTGAACGGTAAATTTGATTTTGCAGAGAATATGAATGTCCTGTGCGGAAAGACCGGGCATACGAGCAAAGCCGGCTTCTGTCTGGTTCTGGGCGAGACGGACACACAGGGAGACAGATATATCTCGATCATGATGAATTCGCCTGTTTATGAACAGCTTTATGCCGGAATGAGAAATCTCGCAGAGAAAAGCCGGACCTGAATGCTGAAAACAGCAAATTATAAATAATGTCACAAACAACTTGCTAAAGATTTTTCTGTGTAATATAATTTTAACAAAAGTATCCCTTTAGGAGGTAATATAATGGTCCAGTTAATTGTTGGCGCAAAAGGCAAAGGAAAGACAAAGGAGCTTCTCAGCAGAGCTGAGCAGGCTATCAAGTCCGCAAACGGAACCGTCGTATATATAGATAAGAGCTCACAGCATATGTATGAGCTTTCCAACAAGATCCGTCTTATCAACATCAGCAACTTCCCGGTCAATTCCGAGGATTCATATATCGGATTCATCAGCGGTGTTATTTCACAGGATCATGATCTTGAGTATTTGTTCCTTGATGGCTTCCTTAATATCGCAAATCTTCACGGTTCTGATATTTCGGGTGCTATCGCAAAGATTGCGTCACTTTCAGAGACTTATGGTGTTAATTTCGTGATCAGCATTTCGATGGATGAGCATGCTCTTCCGGAGTCATGCAAGCAGTACGTGGCTGTCGCTCTTTAATTAAATGTCGGCAAAGAGAGTTTCTTACAGCAGAAGATTATTCAGAAAACTAAAACCATCCGTAGGCAAGCTTTTGGTAATACTTATGCTTGCCTACTTTGTTTTTGCGTATTTATCCGTCAGAGATAAGGTGACCGTAGGATATTATGAGGTAGAGGAGGGAAGCCTTGTCAAAGAGCATAATTATACGGGGCTTATCCTGCGAAGCGAGGAATGTTTTCCGGCTCAGGCAAACGGTTATATTTATTTCAGCGTTGCGGACGGAAGGAAGACGGCAAAGGGCTCAAGTGTATATGCCATTGATGAGAGCGGAAGGCTCATGAACTATCTGAACACCCATTCCGGGGAGCTGTCGGAGCTGAATTCATCAAAGGCTTCAGATATAAGGGCCGAGCTGCTGCGGTATTCGAGAGGCTTTTCAAACGATCACTTCAAAAATCTCTATAATATAAAAAATACTTTAGATGCCCGGACGATAGAGTATGCCGGCATGAATGTATTCGGAACGATCCAGTCAGAGCTTATGAATTCCGGTATAAGATACAATGAGTTTGTATCCGAAAAAACAGGCATTGTATGCTGCTACACCGATGGCTTCGAGGAGCTTACGGAGGCGGATATCAAACAGACAATGTTTGACAGGGACGGCTATAATAAGGTCAACATCAAATCCGGAGATCTGCTTAAGGCGGGAGATACCGCATATAAGCTGGTGACGGATGAAAACTGGCAGATCGTATTTCCTCTTGAGGCAGAGGATATGACAGAGTTTGACGGCAAGGATCAGCTAAAGGTGAGCTTTTCGGACAAGAGCTTTTCCGTCAAATGCAAATATAAGACCATCACCGGCGCGGACAGCAGAAAGTATGGAGTTCTGTCCCTTAGCAGTTACGTTATTCAGTTCTGTCAGGAGAGATTTGTTGATTTTGAGATAGTGACAAATGATGTTTCCGGATTGAAAATCCCTGTAAAAGCCATTACAAAAAAGGACTTTTATGTAATCCCTACTGTATATCTTGTTGAGGATGATAAGGGAAATCCCGGTTTTTACAAGGCCGTACAGGGCGCTTCCGGTACAGCTGCCGAATTTGTAATGCCTGAAATATTTAACAGAGATGATGAATTCTGCTATATCGAGTGTGATGAAAGCTCAAGATTGAGCCCGGGTGATTTTATTATGTCGTCACCGACGGCGGCAGCTGACGGAACGGAGCGTGACACGGGAGACGAGGAGTTTTATCAGATCGGAGAAAGAAGGAGTCTTGACGGAGCCTATAATGTCAACAAAGGATATGCTGTATTTAAGAAGGTTGAGATGCTCGAAAGCTCCAACGGATATGCGATCGTAAAAAAGGGTTCCGGCTACGGACTTCAGGTGTACGATCATATTGTGCTGGATGCCTCTATGGTTTCAGACGGACAGCTGCTGTTCAGATGATCACATACGACTTTATCCATCATGGAAAATACGCAAGCACATTTTCCCTTCTGTATCAAGTCATATGCTGAATAGTTGCCGCAGTGAACAAAAGGTGCAGTATTCTTTGGATACTGTACCTTTTTTGCGTCTTGATTTAAACATAGGATGATAAAAAAACAGGGAATTATTATGGAGCATATACAAGAATAACGATATTACGAAATGTAAACTATATACAAACTAACGACAAATTTATTAGTGAATATTGATTATTTATTTTTATGAACACTTATAGTATTATAAACATAGGATGTTAAGAGCTAAAACTTATTTAAAAGAGGATTTTAAGAGGTAATGTGAAATGAAGGTAGGATTAATTTATACCGGAACTACGCCTGAGCTCATTGAGGATATCGAGCGTGAGGTCAGAGCGCAGATCGGAAATGAAGCAGAGCTTTTCAGCCTTGCAGATCCGTCAATAATTGCGGAGGTCAGAGATGAGGGATATGTTACCACTCCGCCGGCTGCAAGACTTATAACTATGTTTATGAAGGCTGCCGAGGAGGGCTGTGACGCTGTTCTGAATATCTGCAGCTCGGTCGGAGAGGTTGCCGACTGCGTGCAGGATACCGCAAGATATATCGGAATGCCTATCGTCAGAGTTGACGAAGAGATGTGCCGTGAGGCTGTACGCGAAGGTGAGAGGATCGGAGTCATGGCAACACTTCCTACGACGCTTGAGCCGACCAAGAACACTATCAAGCGTATGGCAAGGGAGAACAACAAAAAGATCGAGCTGGTCGACTGTCTTGTTGACGGCGCTTTCGGTCTTGATCAGGAGCAGTTCAGAGCCAGAATGGGAGAGTGTGCAGGAAGGATCGCAGATAAAGTAGATGTGATCGTATTCGCACAGGGCTCAATGGCATACTGCGAGAAGTATATTGCGGATATGTACGGCAAGGTGGTTCTCAGCAGTCCGAGATTCGGTGCGGCAGCACTCAGAGAAGCTCTTGTAAAGAAGGGACTCATAAAAGACTGATAACATTATTTATTGATCGTGCGTTGGTATATCGCCTCGTTCAATAAGTGTTTATAGATTTAATGAAAGGGAGAAAACTATGAAAAAGGTACTTTCACTTGCTACAGCAGCAGCTCTTGCAATGGGTCTTGTTGCATGCGGCTCATCATCAACAGCCAGCACAACAGCGGCAGCTACACAGGCGGCAGCTGAGACAAAGGCAGAGGCAGAGACACAGGCTCCTGCAGCCGAGGAGCCAAGCGTGACTCTCAAGCTCAGCTTCTCAACAAACGAGGAGGATCCGAGAGCTAAAGGTGCTCAGCAGTTCAAGGCTGAGGTAGAGGAGAAGACAAACGGTGCTGTTACAGTCGAGATCTATCCTTCAGGACAGCTCGGAGGAGATGCAGACCTTATCAACTCCATCGCACTTGATTCCGGTACAGTTGATGTTATCATCACAGATGCTTCCAACTTCGCTACATATGAGCCTAAGATGGGTATTTCGGCACTTCCGTTCCTCTTTGAGGATTTTGATAAGGCATGGGAGTTCATGGACGGTGAGATCGAGGCCGCTGCAGAAGCAGGACTTATCGAGCAGAACATGAGAGTCCTTGCACATTATGATAACGGATTCCGCTGCGTTACAAACTCCATCGGACCTATCGAGACAGCAGCAGATATGAAGGGACTTCTTATCAGAACTCCTGAGAACCCGGTAATCATGGCTACTATGACTGCTCTTGGCGCTAATCCTCAGCCGCTTGCATTCTCAGAGCTGTATCAGGCACTTCAGCAGAAAACCTATGATGCACAGGAGAACCCTATCCCGGTTATCTACAACAATAACCTCTATGAGGTTCAGCAGTATCTGAGCGTTACAAACCATATCTATTCCGGTATGTGCTTCACCATTGCAGAGAGCACCTGGAACAAGCTCAGCGACAGCCAGAAGGAGATTGTTGATGCAGCTGCAAAGGCATCGGCTGATATGGATCGCGAGCTCAACAAGCAGCAGACCACAGACCTTGTTTCAAAGCTTGAAGAGGCTGGCATGAAGATCAACTATCCTGATCTTGCAAGCTTCAAGGAGGCTACAGCTTCTGTTCTTACAGACAATGCAGCTACATACGGTGAGCTTATGGATCAGCTTCAGGCTTGGCTTGGAAAGTGATCACAATTCTGACACGATCGTGAAGATCTTTTGTCAACAGTAAAAATACTGACTTTTTAACGGGCGGGGCCTTGCCCCGCCCGTTTCAGGGAAAAGGGTTTTTCAGATTTAATTGTGTATGCAACCCGAAAGGAGAATCACTGATATGAAAAAGATCCAGTCTGCACTGGATAAGGCGAGCACTTTCGTAGCTGCTGTATTATGTGCCTTAATGATGTGCATTCTGTTGGCCAACGTTATACTCAGATATATTCCGGGTATAGGCGGCTTTAAATGGTACATGGAAGGCGGACAGTATCTGAATGTATTTTCTATGCTTCTTGCCGGTGCCGGAATCACGGTTCAGAGAACACATCTGCATGTTGAGCTTGTGGATACCCTTGCGGCAAAGCACCCGGCTGTTCAGAAGATACATCAGATAATAGTATCTATATTTATTATTCTGTTCTATGCCATGATGACCTATTCAGGATATCTGCTCTGCACTAAGGCCAAGCAGGCGGTATCTACCATGCCTCAGTTTACAATGGGACAGGTCTATACCATATTCCCGATAGCTGGAGCTCTCTGCGTACTTGCAGCTGTTGTCGACCTTATCATATGTCTGACGGATAAAAAGGAGGACGAAAAATGATTGCCTGGTTACTGATCTCATTCTTTGTTCTGCTGTTCCTCGGCGTTCCTATCGCTATGGCTCTCGGTCTGTCTGCCATCGGTGGAATACTCTTTCTCGGAGGAGGCGCACCGGTAACGATCACCCAGCGTATGTTTGAGGGAATAAACTCCTGGGCTCTGCTTGCGATCCCGCTTTATACTTTTGCCGGCTATACCATGTCAAAGGGAGGCATCTCCAAAAGACTCATGGATTTCTGTTATTCCATAGTCGGACACATTTACGGCGGTCTCGCTCATGTAAATGTTCTTTCCTCTATGATCTTTGCGGGCATCTCGGGCTCAGCAGTAGCAGATACAGCCGGAGTTTCCGGAATGTTCATGCCTGAAATGATACGCAAGGGTTATTCCAAGAAGTTTACTGTAGCTGTTACGGCTATTTCATCAACTATAGGAATCATTATTCCGCCTTCCATACCGATGGTGGTCATGGCAGGAATCTGCGGCATTTCCACAGGAAAGCTGTTCCTCGGAGGAATTCTTCCCGGTGTGCTCTGCGGCCTGGCCCAGATGATAGTGTCATATTTTATTGCCAAGAAGGAGGGAGTTGAAAGAGAAGAGGGACACTTCTCCATTAAACCGGTGCTCCATGGCTTAAAGGAAAGCTGGCCGGCGCTGCTGATGCCTATCATCATTGTCGGCTCCATAACTCTCGGAATCGTATCACCAACCGAAGCGGGAGTTATCGCTGTGGCATACGGTCTCGTAGCCGGCGGTCTCATCTACCGTGAGCTGACATGGGCAGATATCAAATTTGCTTTTGCCGACACAGTCAGAGTATCGGGACGAATCTTTATCGTCATCGGTGCCGCTAAGCTTTATACCGTTATGCTTACGACCGCAGGATTTGACAAGTGGATGGCAAATACCATGCTGGGATTCTCCACAAATCCTACAGTGATACTTATTATGATACTTCTTCTTTTCTTCGTCGTAACGATGTTTATGGAGAGTATTGCAACGCTGACACTGTTTATGCCTATCCTGTTCCCTATCGCCATGAGTGTCGGAATCGACCCGATAGTGCTCTGTGTTCTTATAACGGTGGTTATCGGTGTTGGTCTTGTTACACCACCTGTAGGAATGTGTATTTATGTTGCCTGTGATCTTATGGATATTACAGTCGGAGAGGTATTCCCTAAGCTGGTACCTTTCCTGTGTGCAACCCTGATATGTATAGGACTTATGATAGCATTTCCTCAGATCATTCTTCTTCCTACTTATCTTATGTCATAATTCTGCTATAATGACTGAGGAGGAGAATGATTATGCAGTGTTTAACGGATGATAATGTAAACTCCGTTGTGGATCGTGTCATGAACGGAATAATCAATGATATTATTACCGATAAATATCGACCCGGTGATAAGCTGCCCACGGAGACCGAGCTGAGTCAGCGCTATGACGCAGGTCGGAATTCAGTCAGGGAAGCGGTCAAAATACTTCAGGCCTACGGAGTGCTTTACATCAAGCGTGCAGACGGGACATATGTAAGCGAAAACTACAACCAGAGAATGCTTGATCCGATGCTGTATAGTATTATTCTCCGGAAGAACAGCCGTGATGATTTTGTCGGACTGAGGTCTATGATAGATATCGGAGTTCTGAGCGTAGTCGTTCAGAGAAGGGATGTGACTGAATATCTTCCCGGAATATATCTGACCTTCGGCGAGCTTTCCGCGGAGCTTCACTGTGAGAATGCGGATCTTGAAAGAGTCGTGGAGTTGGATAACCGTTTTCATCAGAAGATAGCCGAGGCATCGCGGAACCCGATGATCTGTACTATGGCAGAGTATATCAACAGGATTACCATACCGAGCAGACTTGAAACGACAAGGAAAGCTTTAAGCGATAAAAATAATATCGATAACTTTATTGAGCTTCATCGTGAGATCCTTAATGTTATCGAGAGCAGAAAAACAGAGGATATAGTGAGAGTCGTGAATGAACACTATATCTACTGGAAATGATTGAACACGGAGTTATTACAATGAGAAAGATTCTGATTTCGGTTGCCCCTGTTGGGGCATCCGACAAATTGATTAATCCGAGGGCGATCGCCAGAGACGTGTATGACTCATATAAAAACGGAGCGTGCATGGTTCATCTGCATTGCAGGGATCTCAACGGAAGACTTACTCCGGATATCAGCCTTTTGGAAGAGACGATAATGTATATCCGGGAATTATGCGAGGATATCATTATAGAGATCTCCACCGGAGGCGTATCAAATCTGACCATAGAGGAACGCTGCCAGACCTGCTACCCGGAATGGGTAGAAACGAACAGTCTGAATGTCGGCTCGGTCAATCTCGGCACAGCTGTTTACCAGAATCCGATAAAGGATGTGGAGTACTGTGTCGGAAAGATCCTCGAAAATAACAAGACACCGGATATTGAGGTCTTCGAGCTCGGAATGATAAATACAGTCAGAGAGCTGGATGAAAAGTTTCATTTCAAGCGCCCTATGCTCTTTGCTCTCGTATTCGGACACGGCGGAGAAATGCCGGCTACCGTACCTGCTTTGGATCATATGATAGGAGCTCTTTACGAGAATTTTCCTGAAAAGAGCGATGTTATCTGGGGCTATACACAGGCTCACAGAGAAGACTGGGAAATGATCAAGGTGGCTCTCGACAAAGGAGCATCCGCTGTCAGAGTGGGATTTGAGGATTCGGATATGATAGCTCCGGGAGTACATTGCGATACAAACTCGGCCATAATAGCGGATCTTGCAGACGTTATCAAGTCCAAGGGCATGATGCCTATGACACCTGCGGAGGCAAGACAGATGCTGGGTATACCTCCGCTTAAAAAGGAGAGGATGAAATGGTAATACAGGGAGTATCTTATCCTTCTGATTTTGAGGCAAAAAAATCTATCATAGCAGCAGCTGCAGTTCTTTCCGGAAAGGGAAGCATGCCTGCGGGAGACGGAAGCCTGAGCGTCAGAGTGGGGCCAAATGCCGTATGGATAACAGTAGACGGAGCCGATAAGACCGCACTTACACAGGATATGATGGTCAGAGTTGACCTTGCGGGAAGACAGTCCGCAACAAATAAGCCAAAGCCTTTGGGCTGTGACCTTGAGTCTCATCTCAGACTTTATCGTGAAAATAATAATATCAGATCCGTTATCCATGCTTATCCGGTCAGAGCAGTTGTGTTCGGTGCGGAAAACAGGGAGCTGTCACCGGCCTCCCTCACGCCTGCCGTTCGCAGACTGGGAAGGCTTCAGCTGATCACGGCTTCGGATCCTCAGAAGGCTGCTGAGAATATCGCATTATGCGCCAAGTCTGATCACGGAGTCCTTATAAAAAATGAGGGCTGTATGATGTGGGGCGGGTCTGTGACCGAGGTACTCAGCTATTTTGAGACACTTGATTATTACTGCAGGGCGCTCAGATATCTTGATCGAACCGTACACGCCGAAAGCAAACCTACAGAAACGATCAGCTGCTCAGGTGACTGCCAAGATTGCTCCCGGAAGTCGGTCTGTGACAGCTGCAACGGAGAATGCCGTCCATCTGGTGTTTCCTATCCTTCAGCTCTTCCAAAGGGAATGACGGGAATAATCAGACCAGGTGCGCCGCTTCCTTGTATTCCGAAGGAAAAAAACAACAGCTGCGATGATGCTGTCTCTGCCTCGAGCCTGCCTGAGGCAGCCTCTGAGCAGCCTGAGAATACAGCTGTAATTACTGCTGTGCCGGTTAGCGGCAATGAAAAAGAAGTGGCTGCTGCCGTTTCCGACAGCAGCGGCAGACATCCTTCGATCTCTGCTTCCGCCGTTGTAAACGCGCCGAAAGCAGCTGTGATCAGTGAGGTCGTCAGGAGGACTATCTCTTTATAAAAATGTTACGAAAGGAAGAATAAAATATGGATATCAGTTCGCAGGAAATAGAATCCATTGTTCGTAAGGTTCTGTCCGGAATCGAGCAGAACGGCAGAGTAGAAGCAGTATCGGCTCAGCCTGCTGCGAGACAGACAGTATCATATTCTTCGGCTGCTCCTGCTGTCAGCAAAGACGGAGATTACGGAGTATTCGATAAAATCGAGGATGCGATAGAGGCTGCAAATAAAGCCCAGAAGGAGTGGAACACCAGTTTCAGGGTGGAGGACAGAAAGCGTATCGTAGATGCCATCAGAAGAGCTTCAAGACACCACATAGAGGAGTGGTGCACCAGAATAGTAGAAGAGACTGGCATGGGACGCTATGAGGACAAGGTGGAGAAGCATCTCGCTGTCATAAACAAAACTCCGGGTCCGGAGTGCCTCAATACCTTTGCGCTTACCGGAGACGACGGTCTTATGCTGGAGGAGTTCGGACCTTTCGGTGTGATCGGAGCCATTACTCCTACCACAAACCCGACCGAGACGATCATCAATAATACGATAAGTATGATCTCAGGCGGCAATTCGGTAGTGTTCAATGTACATCCAAGAGCGAAAAAGGTCTGTGCCGACTGCCTTCAGGTATTGAATAAGGCTATCCAGGATGCAGGCGGACCGGCAAATCTCATCACCATGACAAAGGAGCCTACTATGGAAAATGTGGACAAGATGTCCGCAAGTCCTTATATAAGGATGATGGTAGGAACCGGAGGAATGGGCATGGTTAATGCACTGCTCAGAAGCGGCAAGAAGTGTATAGGAGCCGGGGAAGGAAATCCTCCTGTTATCGTTGATGAAACGGCGGATGTAGCACATGCGGCGCGCATGATCTACCAGGGAGCTTCCTTTGACAACAATATAGTATGCTTTGCCGAAAAGGAGATATTTGCTGTTGACAGCATTTACGACGGTCTTCTTCATGAGTTAAAGAAGAACGGCGCCTTTGTGGTAAACCGTACTCAGGCGGAACAGCTTACGCGTCTGTGCATAAAGAAAAAGGCAAAAGGTGACGGCTATGAGCCTAATAAGGATTGGGTAGGAAAGAACGCCTCCGAAATACTCAGGCAGATCCACGTAAATGCTCCGGATACATGCAGACTTGCCATACTAGAGACCGATGCAGAGCATCCTTTTGTAATGTGCGAGCAGCTTATGCCTGTAATCCCGATAGTAAGGGTGAAGGATTTTGAAGAAGCCGTAAGATGTGCTGTAAAGGCGGAAAGAGGCAACAGACACACTGCCTCAATGTTCTCTACAAATGTGAATCATATGACAGCTTTTGCCAAGGCTATTGAGACGACTATATTTGTGAAGAACAGTGCCACCAAGGCCGGTCTCGGTATAGGCGGTGAGGGTCACTGCACTATGACTATTGCCGGTCCTACAGGCGAAGGAATCACAAATGCAAGAAGCTTCTGCAGAAGAAGACGCTGCGTGCTGGCAGAGGGCGGACTCAGAATCGTCTGATATTAATGTACAGTCGGATATAAAATGTACATCCGCTGCCATAAACGCAAGGATGCCGATATGAATGAAATATTCTGAAGAATAATTATAAATCTAATTTCTACTGCAAATCAATCAGGAGGATGATCATGAAAGCATTAGGTTTTATTGAAACAAAGGGTCTTGTAGGCAATGTTGAGGCAACAGATGCTATGCTTAAGGCAGCTGACGTTGAATTTATCGGTTCCAACACCATCGGTGCAGGACTTACAACAGTAATAGTAACAGGTGAGGTAGGTGCAGTAAAATCCGCAGTTGAGGCCGGCGAGGCAGCTGCATCAAGAGTAGGTGAGTTATTCTGCTCAAACGTTATTGCACGTCCACACAACGATATTGAAAAGATCCTTCCGCCGAAGGGTCCGGCTGTAGGCAGATCCGGGGCTCCGGCCGGCGAGCAGGTTCCTGTTATTTCCGCTCTCGGCATGATCGAGACAAACGGTCTTACAGCTAATATCGAGGCAGCCGACGCAATGCTCAAGGCAGCTGATGTGACACTGGTAGGTCAGGAGAGGATCGGAGCAGGTCTTGTAACTGTATTTGTACAGGGCGATGTAGGAGCTGTCAAGGCAGCCGTTGAGGCAGGAAGCAATGCTGCATCACGTATCGGCGAGATCGTCAGCGTACATGTTATTCCTCGTCCTCATACAAGTGTCGGTGAGGTAATGCCTGAGCTTTGATCCGCAGCATTCGGAAATGAGGTAGTAAAAATTGACCTATCAGAATATACAAGAGGAACAGCTTATCGAGATAGTCACACAGGCTGTTCTGAAGGAGCTTCAGAAAAAAACTGACGATATTCCTGTAGGTATTTCGGTAAGGCATATTCATCTGACCAGAAGTGATGTGGACTGGCTTTTCGGCAGAAACTATCAGCTGACGCCAAAAAAGGCGCTCAGTCAGCCGGGGCAGTACGCATGTGAGGAATGTTTAGATGTGATCGGTCCTAAGGGGGAGCTGAAGAAGGTGAGAATACTCGGCCCCGAGCGCAGCTCGGCGCAGGTGGAGCTTTCCCAGACCGATCTCAGGACGATCGGACTGACAGCACCTGTAAGAAGCAGCGGGGATCTTGACGGGACGCCCGGAGTCAGGCTTCGCGGGCCTAACGGTGAGATCACTCTGTCGAAGGGCGTCATCATTGCCGACAGACATATTCATATGACGCCGGAGGATGCTCTCCGTTTCGGAGTAAAGGACGGAGACAGAGTAAGCGTTGAGGTAGGCGGTATAAAGCCCGGCATTATGGGTAATGTACTGATCAGAGTCAGTGAAACAAGTGCCCTGGATATGCACATCGATACAGATGACGGAAATGCCTTTATGCTCAGTCAGGGACAGCGTCTGAGGATTCTGAAGCAGACTAATCGATAAGTTAGGAGTTAAGGAATGATTCTTGGTGTAGTGAAGGGAACAGTATATTCCACACGTAAAATGGAGAATCTTAAGGGACTTAAATTCCTTATGGTACAGCCTGTAAACGGCACAAAAAAAGATATTTTTGTGGCTGCCGATACCATAGGAGCAGGAACAGGAGAGCTTGTGCTGGTCACCACCGATCAGACGACTCAGTATGCTCTGGATTATCCGGCACCTGTTGACGCGCTTATCGTCGGTATCGTAGATAATCCTCCGGCAATGGAATAATTGAGGTAGCAAAATGAGAATTGTGGTTATAGGCAGTATTGCCGCAGGAGTGTCTGCAGCACAGCAGATCTCCGGCGGTGATGGCAGCGCCCGTATAACTGTATATGAAAAGGGAGCTTTTTACAGCTGTGGTGTAGACGGACTTCCTTATTATCTTGCAGAGAGCACAGAGACTCTTAATGAAGCAGTTATGAAAAAGGAGTCGGAGCTTGCATCTGCCGGTATTGACGCCAGACTGCTGCATGAGGTGACAGGAATCGATCCTGTGCGTCATACGCTGAGGGTGAAGGAGCTTACAACAGGCAGAGAGTTTGAGGACAATTATGACAGGCTTGTCATTGCCGTTGGTTCCTCAAATATCATTCCTGCGGTACCTGGCTGCGACAGGATCGGCGTACATACGTTAAAGAGTGTTGAGGAGCTTATCTTTATCAAGGAGTTCATCCGTAGTCCGTATGTCAGAGATATAGTTATTCTCGGAGCGAGCTGGAGCGGACTCGAGATAGCGAAGGCATTTCTTAAGACCGGAAGACATGTGCGCATCATTGACAGCAGCAGACAGCTTCTGCCGGAATTCGACCCTGAGATCAGCAATATTATCCGTCAGCAGCTGGAGCTTGAAGGCGTAATGTTCAGTCTCGGCGAGAAGGTGCGTTCCTTCCCGGGCAGAACATTTGTCGAGCAGGTACAGACCGACAGAAACTCATATTCATGCGATCTGTGCATTGCTGCGGATGCCGCTGTTCCGAATACCTCTGTTTTAAGAGGAACCGGTATAGAAACTGATTCAAAGGGCAGAATTGCTGTCAACCGCATGCTGGAAACAAATGTTAAGGATATTTATGCTGTTGGCGATTGCTCGGTATGCAGAGAAGGAACACTGAATACCTGCAGTATTCGCGTTGGAAACACAGAGATCGCTGTGACAGGTCTTTCCGAGTCGGCGGCAAAAGCAGCCGGAATCAGGGTAAAGTGTGCTGTGGCTCAGGGTCAGGACAGACCTGGTATCTGTCCGAATCCTAAGAGTATTTCCATCAAGCTTGTATGTGAGGCGGGAACCGGCAGGATCATAGGAGCCCAGGCCTGGGGCGGAAAGAATGTAGCGACAAGGATCAATGCGGTCGCAGTAGCTATCTCTGCGGGAATGACTGCCCGGCAGCTCGCATGCACCGATTTCTGTTTCTCTTCTTCAAGGTGTACTATATGGGATCCTATACAGCTTGTCTGCGGACAGATAAAGTAAGCTTCAGTAACCGGACATTTGCATGTTAAAAACAAAGTAACAAAGGAGCGTTTTATGCCTGAAAGGATCAATGCTGTAAAGACTACATTTTTCGGAAAGGGAGCCATCAGAATGCTTGGACCTGAACTGAAAAAGACAGGTATAAGCAGAGCGCTTGTTATTACCGATAGATTTCTCTATGAAAACGGTCTTTGCGCAAAGGCTGCAGAGGCTCTTTCGGATGCGGGAATCGAGTTTGCGGTATATTATGATGTAAAGCCTAATCCGTCAGTGTATGTCGTCAACGAATGTATAGCTGCGGCAAGAGCAATTGATGCAGGTGCTCTTATTGCTTTAGGGGGAGGCTCCGCCATTGATACTGCCAAGGCTGTAAGCATAGTGATAGAGAATGGCGGAAGAGTAGAGCAGTATGAGGGTGTCGATAAGTCTTCAAGGCCGGGAATGCCGGTTGTAGCGATCAATACAACTGCAGGAACCGGAAGTGAATGTACAAGCTTTTATATCGTCACGGATCCGGAAAGACACAGCAAGATGGCAATGACCGACAGCAACTGCATGGTTGCCATAGCTGTGAATGATATCGATTTTATGATGTCGATGCCGCCAAAGCTGACTGCCGCAACAGGAATGGATGCACTTACCCATTCCATAGAAGCCCTTTTTTCAAAAAATGCTTCTCCGGTCACGGACAAGGATGCAATATGGGCAATAGAGGTAATATGCAGGTATCTGCCTCAGGCCGTAAGAAACGGTTCCGATGAAAAAGCCAGAACCATGATGGCTTACGCGGAAAATGTTGCAGGCATGGCCTTCAGCAATGCCGGACTCGGAATGGTTCATGCCATGGCCCACGCCTTGGGAGGTCATTACAATCTTCCTCATGGTGTGTGCAATGCGGTATTGCTTCCTCATGTACTGAGGTTTGATGCCGGACACAGCTGCTACGATGACAGATTCAAGCTGCTTGCAAAAGCTATGGGTCTCGAGTATTATAATCGTAGTGCCTCGGAGGCGGTAGTCGATGCGGTATGCGCAATGAATTCACAGATAGGGATCAGTCCTTCACTCGCTATGCTGGAGGGTGTCGATCCGTCGGATTTTAAGGCGCTCACGGCGTTGGCAATGCATGATACCTGTATGAGTACGAATCTGTATCAGGTCAGCGCAGAGGATGTATCCGAGGTTTATAAAGCGGCTTACAACGGAATCTGACATATCCGGAAACAGGTCTTTTTCTGACGCAGCCGCCTTTGAACCAAGCTTATAATAGCTGAAACACGGTATTGATGCTGTTCAGGATATGAGTCAGGATTTTGAAAACAAAGAAAAAGGAAGATCCAGAAGAAGACCTGAACGAAGGGGTTCTGGGTTAAAGAGTTTTTTCAGCGCAGTAATTAAAGCAGCCTTATTTACTGCGTTGTTTTTGTGTCTGTTAATTGTTCTGTGCGCAGCGCAGTTTACAGGAAGAATTGAAAGCCGTATCCTCGGAAAGATTAATGAGGCGGTTACAGCCAACGAAACGGGAAGAATAGCTGTCGAGCAGGCAGCTGTGAGGTTTTTCTCCTATAATGACGGGAACATGGATTCTCAAAGCGCAACATACGATCCGAGAGGTAGTGCCACTGTGCAGGAATCGAAAGATGACAGCACGGAAAACGGCAGCTTTGAAAATAACAGCACCGGAAACAGCACAACAGGAAGCAGCGGTACAGGAAGCAGCAGTACTGGATCTAACAGTACAGGAAATAATACCACAGAAGAGAACAATAAAGGTCTGTCAGGCGGCAGTGGTACAAATAAAGAAAAAGACAAACTATCCGAGCTGCTTGCCGAGGGCTATATTGCTGTTGAACCAGCCGATCCTGACTTTATTTCGATCAGCTTTGCCGGGGATATTCTGCTGGATGAGCGTTATGCGATTATGGCAGCTATGCTTCAGCGCTCCGGAGGAGAGGTGCCTGCTGCTGATACGGCATTTGACGAAAAGCTTCTCTCAGAAATGAGGGAAGCAGACATCTTTATGCTCAACAATGAATTTCCATATTCTGACAGGGGAGCTCCGCTTCAGGGAAAAAAGTACACCTTCAGGGCAAGACCTTAATACTGAAGCATACTCCGGGATTTTGGTGCCTATATCGTATCCCTTGCCAATAATCATGTAAACGACTATGGCC
>JAQXPY010000136.1 GCA_029100885.1 Clostridiales bacterium
ATCTGCCTCATCTGGGTCCATTGGCACCTCCTCTTCTTCTCCGGAAGCCTTATCCCGAACACTCAGCATTTCAAGCGGAATGGAATAATCCTTAAACTCTGCCGTTTCAATTTCTCCGGTCTTTTCGCCTATAGGTTTAGCTTTCAGATAATACACTGTCTTTGATGATCTGCCGTCATCAACAATTGCACTCTCAACATAATTGATCGCTGTTGTTGTAGTCAGACTATAGTTTCCGGATGCATCGGTTTTCACCTTCATCAGCTGATATTTCTTATCTGCATCATAATAGTACAGACTCACATCCTTGTTTGCTTCTCCTGTAATGGCGCCACTATACTGATAGAAATCACGGTCTGCAATAGTAATATCAAAACTCGATACCGGACTTGCGGCAGCATTTCCATCATAGAATGAAAGAGTAATGACCGCCCCATTTGGCAGGAACGACTGATCACCTGATTTTACGGACATCAATGGAAAGCTGAACTTTCCGTTTGTTGTGCCAAGTTGCACAGAATAATGATCATCTTTACCGATTCCGATTACTTCGCTGCCATTGATACGCGCACTCAGCTTGCTTGTTTTTCCCGCATCGCTGAATACTTCTGCCTTTACAATTGCAGTTCCGATATAGTTCTCGCATTCTGCAGTAAGCATGATCGGTGTCTTAAAATTGCCGTTCGGCACATAGGTCGCCGTGGTACCGCTGACAGAAACCTTAAACTCTACAACCTTGCCCTCTGTTACGCCATACAGCTTATGATCTACATAGGTCTTGCCTGTGGAATCCGCCACAACCAGACGGTAATAACCGGTTGGCACTTTGTCATAAGTGGTATCTGTTGACTCTCTGGATTTTGCAAGACCAAACCTGATCTTATTTCCGGATACTTCTCCTGCAAGGTTTGTCTTATCTTTATCGTTATACTCGTTGTATACAATGTATTCCTGATTGTATCCGAATCCTGCATTATACTTAATGAACTCAACTGTCTTAATGACTCCGTCAATCCCATTCGCTGTCAGCTCATAGCTTCCGGACTGGGACAATGTGGAAACCTCATCTGATGAGCCGGCTGATGTGACAGTTGAATTCATCAGTCCCTGGTCAAATCTTGCGATCATTCCGGTCTCATCTGTTACTGTAAATACATCTGAATAAAAGACCGGGCCGGCTTTGATCTTGGCATCCGGATCATCCAAACCATATACGAAACGGTACCTTCCCGGTTCCAGGAAGCGGGTCTGCGGCAGGAAGGTCTCCTCGTTCTTTCCCATGATGTATTTTAAATACATGCCATCATCAAACTCTGCCTTTTCGTCATTCCATTTCGCGCCCCAGATCGCAAAGTGAGAAACCACCTGTGAGCCTTTCACGGTCTGCTTATACTCACTCTTCAGCTGTATGACATTTGCAGAAGCATTGTTAAGATCCGACGGAGGTACTTCATCGTCCTCTACTTTATACATGTACAGGTTGCTGCCATATCCATAGTCCGAAGTAATTTCAACCTCTACATTTGTTCCGATATCGATCGTACCGGTGATCGGCTCTCCGTGGATGTAATTGGAAAGCGGAAGGACCTTCAGAATCGGTCTTGTCGCCGGACTGTTCACCGCAGATATGAGAACATACTCTGAGAAATGCTCTGCCTCAACCGTGATATCATCACCGCTTTTTTCCATGGTAAGAGGAACTGCTTTTCCGGTTGCTTCCATATGAAAAGCCTCTACGCCATCACTCAGCAGACCGGTCTCTGCATTTTCTTCGGTTTCTTCACTCTCATTATTTTCAGTCTTTATTATTTCTGCTTCCGGATTGGCTGCGGTCATGATGAAGGCATCTTCATCCTCCGCATCTTTCGCTTCTGTCTCCAGCGCATTCATGACATTTTCAAATGTTACACTGACTGCAGTCGCCGGCTGCACTTCTTCACCGTCTTTATTGCGAATTGTAATATCCAGTACTATAATGTCAGAAATATCCTCTGCATCACTAAGCGTATCCTTCGCTTTTACGACGGCTTTCTTGACTTCCTTAAGACGTCTTTCTGAAAGAACTTCCTTAATATCTAATGTAAGATCATCCGCACTGTACTCCGGAAATGCCTCTGCGGGAGCTGTGAGCACAACATTTACATCACCCTTTTTCTGGGTAAGGGTGATTTCTGCATCGTCAGGCTGAGCTATCTTGTTTATCTCTGTGTCTGACTTTTCGGGCTCTTCTATTTCTTCAATTTCTTCCTCAGGCGCAGCATCCGGTTTCGTATCCGATGTTTCCCCTGTTATTTCAGCCTCTATATCCTCGGAAGATATATCAATCTTACTGCCTTCATTTGTTTCCGATGAGTTTAATGATGTTTCTTTCTCTGTTTTCTCTATCGGAGTTTCAACCTCAAGATTTTCAGAAGGAATAATCTGGATCGTGTCACCTTTCAGTTCAACTGTCTTGCTTCCATTATCAAGGATCCCTTCAGATTCATTTTTCTTAGCGGTTTCATTGTCCTGCTTTGTTTCCTCAGACAAAATCTCGGCCTGTGGATCATCTATAATGATCTGCTGCTTTCCTTCTGTGCAAACGTCAAGCACTTTTTTACATTGTTAGGTAAAGAGTTTTTTCCTGGTACGGTAAGCAGTTTTTGACACTGTCCGGTAAGGAAAATTTTACATTGTATGGTAATCAGTTTTTTACATTGTTTGGTAAGGAGTTTTTTACATTCTTTCATATAGCCTGAAATCAGGCTGGTACATTGTCAACTGAATATCTCCGGGTGCTTGAGCCGGTATGAATCCCCGCGGAATGAATAGCAGTTTGCATGGTGAAGTATCCGGTCAAGCAGCGCTGTAGTGAGTACAGGGTCGCCCATCATCTCAGCCCAGTCCATGATCTCCTTGTTGGTAGTGAAGATGATGGATGAGGTCTCATAAGTATCGCTGATGAAGGTAAAGAACCGATTGGCCTGGCTCCTTGTGATGGGCGTATAACCAATCTCATCGATGATGAGGAGCTGCGCCTTCTTCAGGTTCTTTAGCCTGAACCCTGCCGTGCGTTCGGTTTCCGCGGTATCCAGGATCTTCACGAGGTTCACCATCTTCTCAAAACAGACGGCGTAGCCGTTGTTGACCGCATGCAGCCCGAGACCGACGGCGACCATGGTCTTGCCGAGACCGGGAGGACCAGCAATCACAAGGTTGGCACCGTTATCCAGCCAGGAAAGGTCCTTGAGCTTGTCGATCTGTGCCTGTGTGATACCGGATTCCAGTTCTTCGGGGTTGAATTCCTCAAGCGGCCTTACATTCGGCGGGAAGTGCGCGGCGGAATAATTCCTTTTCCGTCGGCGTTCATTCCGGCCTTTGACCTCAGTCTCCAGGACGGCCAGGAGGAACTGGCGGCTGGATGCATTCTGTAGATCCGCAGTTTCAAGCAAATCAGGAAGCGCCCTCGCAGCATGCTTCAGAGCGAATGTCTGGAGCAGGGAGGAAAGCCTTTCCACAGTGATACGACCGGTGTCCATGCTTTTGAGGATCTCACGGTTCATACGAGTACCTCCTTTTCAGTAAGCATGACACGGTCGGCAAACGCCCTGTTGTAAGTGGACAGCGGTTTATAATCGACCGGCTCGGCTGCGAGTGCGGCAGTCATCCCTTCGCTCTCTGCAAGGCTCCTTCCGGCTTTGGCGTATTCATACACAGTCCTGAACTGGGAGAACTGGTAACGATAGTTCTCACAGCAGGACTTCATCACTTCAGCGACAAGCTGGCGTTCCGGTCTCTCCGCATCCAGGAAGTGTTCGATCGCCGAAAGCTGTTTGGAGATGTGCCTCGGATTCTCCTTTTTTACGCCATTTACGAAGTGCTGGAAATCATAGCAGTTCCATTTCTGCCTGAGGCGTTCCTGGATGGCGACCCAGTCATCAGACCCGCTCCTCCTGTGCTCAGGCAGCTGGTTGAAACTTCCTTTTCGTTCGCTCAGGAGATGGGTGCATATGGCGTTCAGGTCTTCATCATAGATGTGGATCTTACCAGTTGTGATCTTGAACTTCAGTTTGCTGTAAGCGTATTCGTGCGGTACGGAATAACGGCATGAACTGTAGAGCACATATGGCGTCCCTTTCAGTTCCTGGTCCGTAAAGCTGTTCGGTGATACTTCATAGACAGAAGGGAGCATCGGCCGCATGGCAGCCTTCTCCACGTCCCGGAACACTGCAGACGGGATATGCAGCGTCGTCCGGTGGATACGTTTGTTCTTGCGCACCAGCCAGCCTGGCAGCGTCCGCCATACATCATCGACGCAGGTGATTGTACGGGCACTGAAGTAGTTTTTCTTCACGAAGCCTACGCTGTTCTCGATCGGACCCTTGCTTTCCGGGTCAGCCTTGTTGCAGACCCAGAGCTTCAGTTCCTGCTCGGTACAGAAGTCTTCGAAGACCCTGGTCTTGATCACTTCGCCAAAGGTCTCGCTGGCTACAAAGACAGCGTCCTGATCGATCACAAGGACTGACGGCCTTCCACCGAGCTTGCAGAAGCTCCTGTAGATCGCCTGGCAGGCCTCTGTGCTGTTGAACTTATGATCCTGAGCATAAACGCACAGGAACCTTGAATAGCGCAGCAAAAGGCAGATGAAGTGGATCGCTGAGCTGCGGCCGAGCGTCACCTCGCCGAAGTCGATCAGCATCTGTTCCCCGGGCGGGGTATCGAACACATGGTCATAGACACGAAGATGTTCTTCGCCTTTGTTGATCGCTCCGGATTTCTCAAGATAGTGGATGTAGTTCCGCAGTGTCTGTTCGTTGCCGGGAAGGGTCTCATATTCCCCGGTGTCTATGAACTTCTCTTCCAGAAGGTCATAGACGGAAGACATGCAGTAATCCTTTTTGCTGTTGGCCTCCAGGATCGTTATGATGGCTTCCTTAAACGGCGAGACATCAAATGCCTTGTCCTTGGAAAGCCTGCTTCCCGGGTCTTCCGGGATGACAGGCATGTCATAATACTTGGAGATCGTCGGCCGGCTGGGTGGTTTCATCCCCTGATTCTTGTAATAATCAGCGATCTCTGTCTTTGTGTAACCGCGTAGCTTTAAGTCCTGTATTTCCTGCATGAGTGTCTTTGCCAGCATGGTCGTCTCCTCCTTATACTTACTGGTATAAGTATAACTGAGGAATCTGCCGGTGCCTCCTTTTGATTTACTCACCACATGCAGGAGACTTTACGTATTAAATGTAAAGTTCTGCTTACCGTCCGGAGATAAAAGTGCTTACCGGACAGTGTAAAAAACTGATTACCGTGTTATTAAAAAAGTCCTTACCGGGAGATGTAAAAAACTGCTTACCGTGAGGTGAAAAATCTCCTTACCATGTGGTGGCAAATTTATCTTACCGCCCACATGGCTCCTACTGAAGCCGACGGAAGCAGAACAACATGATATCCTGGAACTGCTTCACAGACGGAGAAAAAAATCCTCTACGATTTTCTGCTCGCAGTACGATCCCAGTGGCTGGTATGACCAGCTCGGCGGCGATGACAGCCCCTTGGCAGAAGCTATTCTTGACCGCATCAAGCACGATGCCTACAAGATCAACATCA
>JAQXPY010000137.1 GCA_029100885.1 Clostridiales bacterium
TCATCACGGAAGCAGTAACGAAGTCCAAAGGATACCGGATACTGACCCGGTTCATTGATATCCGGTGTATACGTATATGTATAATGTGTCGGATCCTCCTCATCCTGTGCCAGATACACAAGCTTCGTCTCTCCTCCGGCATTATTAATGGAGGCCGCCAGCAGCTGGATCTTCTTCTGATATTTCTTCAGAATACTCTGGTTCACATAGACATCAAAGATCCATGGTTCGTAGGTTGCAAAATAGAAATACTCATGTGCATCCGTGACGGCCGGTCTGTTACTGTTTGCTCCTGTGTGGAGAACGACCTTCCAGTTATGGTTATGCACATCTGTCACGGTAAAGAGGTCGATCGGATCATCCGAATCCGAAAGCGTCCAGGTATATGCACCTGTTTCTGTTACGCTGTGTGATCCATCCTCGTAGGAGAAGATAAACTCGACATTATTTCCAACCAGAACCTTGTCGGAAATCTCAACGATTCCCTCATAGCTTCCCTTCAGGTTTAATGTGACCGTGTAAGTCTGTTTCAGTTCCTTTCCCTCAATCTTAACATTTGCTCCCGGCTCTCCGTTTGAGATCGTAACAGGAAATCTATATCCTGTATTATCTCCGATAACTGCCTGAAATACCTTCGCGGAATATACATAGGCTCCGCAAAGGAACATATCATCCTCCGTCTTTACCTCTACAAAACTACTTCCGGAGGATGGTTTTGTCATTACAAAGCCCAGCTTGGCCTCTGCTGCCCTAAGGCTTGCTGCATCCGGGAGTACCTCACTGGTATAAACATTTCCCGACTGCTTTGTCAGTTCGATCGGCTGATTCAGCCCCTTTCCGGAAAGCTGTGCCGTAACCGTCCCGGCCTGATCTGCCACCGGAGCAACTCCGTCCGGGAGAATGATCTTCAGCGCTTTTCCGCCTGCCACATATAGATTACTGATGGCGGCCTGCGCAGATGGTGTTGCAGAGTTTACATCGCTGATCATCAGCTGCGCCTCCGTCTTCTGATTCAGCATGTCCAGCATGGATGCCGAAAAGTTTGCCGTTAAATCAATACCTCGGCCTGCGGTACCTTGTACAAATGCAATTCCCGCATTATCCTTATCTGTATAAATAGCGCCCGGGACATAGTTTTTGGATGCAGCAACGAGATATGTTCCAAAAGCTGTCACTTCTGACTCATCTGAATACGAAATAAGGCGATAAGCATTCTCTTTTTCCCGGATGTAAATTCCAAACCGGTAGTCGCCTTTGTTTGAACCTTCCGGCAGTTCCGTCGTGATATGTCCTGTCTTGGCCTTCTTTAATGTGATCTTTGCATTACCGGATGAAAAGTCCTTATGGCTTAGATTCAGTGATCGTCTCATGCCGGCAGGATCACGATAGGTGATGCTGACATTATAGCCCGGTTCCTGCATTTCGCTTGTCAATGCAAGATCCTTTATCACTATCGCCTTTTTGTCAGGACTTAATACGACCGAATCGGCATAGTGGTTGTAGACAGAACAGGAAAATCCTGCCTCTTTAAACAGTGCATCTGCCTCTTCTGCGCTCATTGACACCTCCTTTTCTTTTCCGGAAGTGTCATCCAGAACACTCAGCATTTCAAGCGGAATGGAATAATCCTTAAACTCAGCCGTTTCAATTTCTCCGGTCTTTTCGCCTATAGGTTTAGCTTTCAGATAATACACTGTCTTTGATGATGTGCCGTCACCAACAACTGCCATTTCAACATAATTGATCGCTGTTGTTGTAGTCAGCTTATACTCTCCGTTATTACCGGTTTTCACCTTCATCAGCTGATATTTCTTATCTGCATCATAATAGTACAGACTCACATCCTTGTTTGCTTCTCCTGTAATGGCGCCACTATCTTCTTTTGTAATGGCGCCACGATACCGATAGAAATCAGAGCCTGCAATCTCAATATCAAAACTCGATACCGGACTTGCGTCAGCATTTCCATCATAGAATGAAAGAATAATGACCGCCCCTTTTGGCAGGAACGACTGATCTGATTTTACTACGGACCTCAATGGAAGGCTGAACTTTCCGTTTGTTGTGCTAAGTTGCAC
>JAQXPY010000138.1 GCA_029100885.1 Clostridiales bacterium
CTCTCCCGCATTTGTGCCTGTTTCATCTGATGCGTTATGTGATCCACTTGCAGCGCTGTCTGTTTCGTCTTCCGCGCTGCCTGTTTCGCCTGTTATACCTGCATCCTGTGCAGATGTCTCTGATGGGGATGAGAGGGTCGCTGACGCATTTGTTTCAACATGAAAACTACCGGACTCGCTCTGTTCGGCGTAGACCGGTACATTTATCATATTTAAAACAAGTGCTGCTGCCAGTATGATGGCAGTAACACGGGAATGCTTACCCATGCTGCGGTTCCTCTCACTAAAAAGTAATAATCTGGTCAGTTAATAATTGTCTGCCTGCAATGCAAGACTGTTCTGCGGAAATACTCCTGTATTTACCATATATTATTCTGTTGTTTATTCCATATCAAGGAGTATCTGTTTAAAAAAACTCTATTAAGAAGCCAGGAAGCCGCTCTTAAGAAGTCTCTGTTAAGGATACATATCCCTTCACATCCGCACCTTTCTCACCCGACGGGATTCCGTTTACACGATAGAACTGAAGCGTATAGCTCTGAGCGACTGCTCCGACCTTTACTTCAATATAACCCTCGCCCTCAGAGACAACCTGAGAATCCGGCGAAAACTCCTGTCTAGACCATGGACTCAACATGACTCGTGCAGTATTCCAATTGATTTTTACAGTTGTTTCCGACGTACCGCTGATCACATAGTTAAATGCGTCAATATCCGTAGTATCCTGATCGTCATCGGTCACCTCCGCAAACTTTCCTGTCCACGGGGTATCGCTCCTTGTGCCCGAGTTCATACTCAGAAGAGCTACCAGCTTGACAGGGCTGTTTTCAGGAACAGCTTCCAGCCTGATGCAGATATCATTCAGCTTATCTACATTATCCTTACTGCATCTTATCTCATAAAAATGAGTATTGGCAGTCCCGCCTTCAAGGGTACCGGAAGCGGTATAGGTTCCGGTTTCCGCATTATACTGAGTTCCGGATATTGAGATCACACCGGCATATTGAGATAATTTTTCGGAAGAAAGAAGGTTTCCGTTGATATCAGCCAATGCTGCCGTAAAGGTATATGAAATGGCATCTTCGCTGAACCTGGTCAGATCGCTCTGCAGATAGTTGCAGACTGTAACTGTAAGAGACAGATCAGCTTGAGTGGATACCGGTATAATACGCAGAGGAAACTCTGTATATGAATTCTCTTTCATATACATATAGTTGGAAGAAAACAGATAGGATGACGATTCATTCTTTGATGCCACCACACGCTTTACGTACTCTGCTCTGGTATAGGCGGCGTAGGTGCCTGTGATGAGCATGCCCAGACCGGCTATGATCAGCCATAAAAGGATCCAGTATGTAGTTTTATTCTTTATATGCTTCATTCCGCTGTTCTCTGATTACCGATCGCCTGTTCCGTCCGTTATCCGTTTCAGTACTTTATCCTGTTCCTGTTTTGACAGTCAGATAGACCATATCTGTTTCTTTGTTGTTCTTTAATGATCCGTTATTCCATTCATCCCAGCTTACACTGAGGACATAGTAGGCTAAGGTCTCTTCCTGCCAGATATATTCCGACTGCCAATACTTTGGCTTAGCATCCCGATGGACGCGCTCTTTTTTTATGCTGCCATAAGTCAAATCGTGCGTATTATCATTTCTGTAAGTATTACCCTTTAACTTTTCACTGTAATAAAAGCTTTTATTCCCTACTGTTACGGATAATGCTCCGTCTGAATTATTCTCGCTTGCCTTGTAAATGGTATAGGTAAACGGAACATTGGTGGTATAGGCAAACTGCAGTTTGTAGCCGCTTTTCGAAGCAGCCACTATTCTGAAAACATACTCTTTGTGCTTTACATCCTTTGTGACATCTATATCGCCCAGCTCCAGCAGCTCTGAGCTGCCTCCATCAGGTCCTTCAATATATATCTCCGGTACATCGATGAGTGTGGCAGTCTGCAGCTGGCGGATATAGGAAAGCCATGCCAGTGTTCCTGATACTGCCGCTACAGACAATACCGCTGCTGTCAGATAGAACAACAGGCTTTTCCACATCAGCCCACGTCGTTTCTGTTTTGACTCCATCATTTAACCTCCTGCAGCACTTATGAAGCCTGGTTTGCATTAAGCTCCAGAACCACAGCCCTGACCCTGTCGCCGATAATCTGGTCTGCCTCGTTGTAACTGTTATTCAAAATGCTGTATTCAGGTATCGTAGACTCCTCCCATGTTAATCCATAATAAAAGTACTGGGCATTATTCTTATCATCAAGGAGATTTTGTATATCCGTCCCGAAAACGCTGTGATTTCTTGCGTCCTTGAGCGTATACGGCCAGAACCAGTCCAGATTGACGCTGATCTTATTCTCCTCTCCCGTTTTGGCATCAGGAACCACTATTTTAAATCCGCCGTTTCTGATATTGAGAAGCGTCCTGTTCTCTTCGGCATCTGCACCCGGCTTATATCTGCATGCAAAAAGCAGATGCCCCCGCAGCAGCTTTGTCACCTCTTCTTTTTTCTGTGCAGCTAACTCTGCAGAGTCACTCGTCTCCTTCATTTTCGGAATTATATCCAGTGTGCAGTCAATTGTCAGCGGACCGTCGGTTTTAGGTTCGATAAAGAATGTCAGGCTTCCCGATGTTCCCGGTGAAACACCTACAGACTGCTCCCCGCTTCCCAAATTCATCAGATTGCTCTGCTCCGAGAGATTCCACTTTACAGATGAAGAATCATCCAGATACTTTGTAAGGTCTTCCCTTGTCATCTCTTCTCCGGGTGTTGAAAGTTCAAACCCTTTGTCATCAGAAGCGCGAACCTTTATATCCTCTGCCATTACCTTATCATTGCTGGCAAACCACGCAATGGTCGCAATCGGCACTACAGCCAATACAGCTGCAGTCGTAATGCATAGCAGAATGATCCTTCTTTTAAGTTCCTTCCTTATATTGTCAGAAGCTTTGCCGGTGCCTGAAACAACAGCATTATTGTTCTCCTGCATATGTTTGAACTCCTTGAAAACTTCTTTAATACAATTAACAACCTCTGTAAAAAAACTTTTATATTATACCGCATATCGAATTTGTTTTAAACCGTCAGAACGCACAAGACCGAAGCGATTAATAAGTATACTTTTATAGAATAATTCTAAAACCAATAGTTCTTTTAGTCAAGAAATGCATCATAGATCATGGTTGCATTATCTCTCGTCATTTTTTATGATATGAATAGAACCGAAGGCTGATAAATTCCTTTACCATATAAAAATGATTCAGCTCTTTCCGACTGCTGAATCAACAAACGGTGCGGCTATTTACTTATCGTATGCTATTATGACCGATATTAAAGTTCATCCGGAGAAAACAATATGAACCACCAAAATCATAAGCTCAAATGGAGCCAATGTACCAAAAATCCGATAGGGCTCACTCCCGGTGACAGTATTAACACTGATCACCTGCCAGATACCGATACCATGAACACCGACGGCGGTCTAAGCACCTCGGAAAGAAAAAAACTGATCCTGAAAACCTCTCTGGCGGGCATAGCAGTCAACATACTTATATCTGCCACAAAGATAATTATCGGTATCTCAGTTTCATCCATGGCAGTCATATCCGAAGGCATCAACAACGCTGCCGATGCCGGTTCCTCGGTGCTGACCTTTGCCGGAACAAAGCTGGCCGGAAAAGCTCCTGACGAAAAGCACCCCTTCGGCTACGGCAGGATCGAATACCTCACCAGTATAGTTGTGGGAGTGATGATACTTATAGCAGGCTCTGAGATCCTGCAGGAATCCGTCCGCGCTGTCCTGCATCCTTCGGAAATGAACGTCTCTGCCGTAATGCTGTTTGCCGTCGCCGCAGCTGCAGCTGCCAAGCTGGCACTCGGAACATTTACAGTAAAGGTCGGACGCCGTACCGGCGCCGCCTCTCTTACAGCTGTAGGTGAAGAAAGCCGACATGACGCATTATTTTCCGTACTGACTATCGGCTCTGCGCTTTTGTACCTTTACAAAGGGATAATGCTGGACGGCTATATCAGTATCTTCTTCTCCCTTACCGTCATCAGGATCGGGGTGCTTACACTTAAGGATGCCGTATCGGAACTGTTGGGAAGACCGGGACAAAAGGAGCTGGCAGACAGACTGTATGCAGAGATAAGAAAAACCGACGGCATAATTAATGCCGCTGACATGATGCTTCATAATTACGGTCCCGATGCATGGTCAGGCTCAGTCAATATCGAAGTGGATCACAGCCACACCATCGGTGAAGTATATTCATTCGTGCACAAGCTGCAGCTGCGCATCATGCACGAATATAATGTCACAATGGTATTCGGCATATATGCTATAGACAACGATCATGAAGAGATCCGCTGTCTTCGCTGCTGCATAGCCGAATTTGTCAGAAATTATGAGCATTTAAAGAGTTATCACGCCCTGTATCTGGAATCCGATACAGGAATCGTTTACTGTGACTTCGTTGTGGATTATAAGCTGAAGGATAGAGAGCAGCTTGACACAGACTTTAAGGCCTACATGGCAGAACGCTACCCGGGACACCCTATTGAGCTGACGATTGAGACAGACTATGTATAATAAAATGAACAAAAGATTAATCACTTTTTTTTGACGAATATAGTTCTCCCTACTGCTGTTCCTTCATTCTTATTCGAAGTTCGAAGGTCTTGGAACGAGGAGTACTCCGCAAACATAGGAGCAGGAAAGGCGCCTGATAATACATGAAGATACTTTACTTTGACATATCTGCAATACTAATCATGCTCATAATGATCGCTGTTCTGTTCGTTCAGAATAAACAGTGGAATATTATAAATAAGCTTCTTCTGATTCTGTATATCAATGTACTGTTCACCACTGTTTTTGACTTATGGTCGGAAGCATACAATATCTGGTTCCTTGCAAACGAAACAGATTCGGTCTTCCGCTATTTTCTGTATTACGGATATTTTTTGAGCCGCAATATGACTCCGCTATTGTTTCAGCTGTATTTATTCTCAATAACAGATACATGGCACATCCTTAAAAAGAAGCCCTGGCTAAAGCCGTTGTTTGCTGCTCCATATATCGTAGTCTGCCTTCTTCTGTTTTCCAACGTATTTTTTCATAACGTATTTTATTTCAATAACGAGCTCATCTACACCAGAGGTCCGATGTTCTACGGACTTCACTTATGCGCTTTCGTCTATTTTGTATCGGGAATCATTTTTCTGCTCGCCTACAGAAAGGTCTTTCCTATCGATAAGCTGACCGCTCTAATATGCTTTTATCCATGGAACCTGCTTGCGATCCTGGTGCAGGCATTTATTCCCGAATACCTGGTGGAAATGTTCCTGAACACTGTCTCACTGTTTATGGTTTCCAGCATTGTCCAGCGTCCGGAGGAAGTGATCGATCCGGTCACCGGCATCCTCAGCCATATAGCATATAGGGCAGATATGAAAAAGGCATTTTATCTTCGTAAGCCTTTTCGAATTGTTGTTGCACAGCTAGTCAATTATCAATCTCTGCTTACGATCCTTGGCAGTGATGCATGCGGCGGTCTTATGAAGCAGCTGTCAACTGACATGAAAAACGCTTTCAAAGATCCTCTTTTTTCAGCTGATCTGTATTATCTGGAAAACGGAATGTTTGCGGCAGTATCCGGTTCCGACGATTCCGAATACTGCCGAAGAGCAGCCAGGAGCTTTTCGGATTCTGTCAACGGCAGTCTCCAAATGGGAAAGCTGATACTGGAAATGAACTCCTGTCTTTGCGTATTCAGATGCCCAGAGGATTTTGAAGATTATGACAAAATGATGTCCTTTGTAAATTCTTTTTCCTCATTTCTTCCTGCAGACGGAAGTGTTACCTGTCTGGAGGATGAGGACGACAGGCAGCAGTTCAATATTCATCTGAGAAACGATATTGACCATATCGTCAGCAATGCCATCGAAAAGAATCTTTTTAAGATGTATTACCAGCCTATTTATTCTGTCAAGGAAAAGAGGTTTACATCTGCCGAAGCTCTCATACGCCTGAAGGATGAAAAATACGGTTTTATCTCACCAGAGCTGCTTATCACAGCTGCCGAAAGAAACGGCACAATTCTGCAGATAGGGGATTTTGTTTTGGACAGTGTCTGCCGTTTTATGGCAGAATGCTTGGGAATGAAGCTGCCGATCGAATACATTGAACTTAATCTGTCTATGAAGCAGTGCGTACAGATGGATCTTAAGGATAAGGTTCTGTTTTATCTGAGCAAATACGAGCTGAAACCTGAGCAGATCAATCTCGAGATAACAGAAACTGCGGCAAATACAGCACAGGACATTGTGGAGGAAAATATCCGCTCCCTTTCAGAGCATGGTGTAGCCTTTTCGCTCGATGATTACGGAACAGGCTATTCCAATCTCAGCAGGGTCATTTCCCTGCCTTTCAAGATCGTGAAAATCGATAAGAGCATGACAGATAAGGTATTTGACAGCAAGATAAATGCAGTTCTGAAAAACAACCTGCGTCTGCTTAAAGAGATCGGTATAGAAATAGTTGTGGAGGGTATAGAAAAAAAAGCCCAATTATGCCAGTTTGAAGAAATGGGCTGCGACTTCGTTCAGGGCTACTACTATTCTGCCCCTCTGCCTGAAAAGGATTTTTTAAAGTTTATCAAAACAGAGAATCATCAATAATACATTAAAAGTGTCGAAACGGAGCATTGTTATGCTCCGGCGGCTTCGCCCTGACCTTCGGATTCAGCCGGAGCACCGGCACTACCGGAAATCCCGGCATTATCAATGTTCCCTGAGCCGTCCGTAGTCCCCGAACCATCAGAACTATCTGCGCCGCCGGTTTGTCTGCGGCAAG
>JAQXPY010000139.1 GCA_029100885.1 Clostridiales bacterium
GATGCCTTGAATAGCGGAGGAGCATTTCGGATGGCGGATATGGAAATGATGAGTTGCGGAAAAGACACTGTACAGATTTTGGAGCGGACAATACCCGGGAAAAAGGCAAAGAGCCGGAAAAAAGCCGGGACCCCGGAAAAATCCAGGAGCCTGAAAAAAGCCGGGACCCCGGAAAAAGCCGAAGGTATTCGGTGTACTGCCGGGGCAAGCTTTACCCTTGAGGCTGCGCTGGTTATGCCGATCGTACTGTTTTGTATTGTATCAATGATAATATACGGTTTCGGACTCCATGATATCGTGGTTTGCAATGCGGCTGCAAACGAAGCTGCTGAATTGATGTCACATATGTCGGATGCTCAGGGAAGGGACGGAATCGAAGATTATATAAACAGGAAGACGGGAAATCTTCAGGCAGGAGAATACAGGCTCAGCGTGGAGGAATACAAGGATGGGAGCAGGATCTCGGTATTTTCCGACAAAGGAGAAAGAGAGTATGAGGATGAGGGAATGAGACCCGAAAAGCTCATGAGAAAGCTGACGGTTCTGGAAATGATATTCGTTGAAGAAGAATAATGCAGGTCAGAAAATGAAAACATGGATAAGTAATGAGACCCACGGAAAATATCTGTATATTGAAGCCGGAGAAGACACCAATGCATTTGAACGGGAGATGATAAGAACAGCGATCTCGGAAAGCATTCTTCCCGTCACGGAAAGCTTTAAGGACAGGACCAGATGCTATGAGTGCTGTATCAGCGGACTGATAAGCTTAAATGAGTGGATGGAGAAGTATGAAATGAATGCTGCCCGTATTAAAGAGGTGCTGTTTCAGATAAACTCTGTCGTCGTATACCTGAGAGGGTATCTTCTGAGCGAGAGGAACCTGTTGATAAACGGAAGCTGTATTTTTGTGGATAAAAAGAAGGATAGACTGAGGTTCTGTATCATTCCTTCGGGGAATAATGATTTTGAAGCAGGCCTAAAGGATGTGATACATGAAATGCTCGTCCATATCAGCATTGAGGACAGTGAGGCTCTGAGGCTGGGCTTCAGACTGATGAAGCTGTGTGAGGCAAAGGATTTCAGGCTTCACGATGTGCTGGAGATCGCAGGTCTGCGGGAAGAGGCTTACGGCTGCGGTACTGAAAACGGAAGGGAAAACAGATCGGATGATGAAATAAACAGCAGGAATCAGGAATACATCCGTCGGAACGATATGACAGTCGATCCCGAAATACTGCCTGATGCTGAAGATCAGAGCAGTGGAAGCTATGAGTCTTTCATGAGCAGGGACATAAGACAGCAGGATACGGGTAAAGGAATTAACAGAGAGTATCAGTCGGCTGATATGGGAGAGAGCAGCAGACAGCAGGATAATATTTCCGAGGAAGCCGAAGGCTGCGGCTTTCAAAAGAAAAATCATCCTGCTGCCGGATTTATTTTATCGCAGATAATACTTCTTGGAGGTGCGGCGGCAGTATATATGCTGAAAGGAAAGGCTATCGCAATAAGGATGCTGCCGGTATATCTGACAATGGCGATATGTACAGCGGTCTATTATATCGCAGATCATTTTCTGCAGAAGCGCCGTGAATCGAAGCTCAGGAACGGCTCTTCATTGTGAGGGAGATTCGTTTCTTTTTCAGATCAACACTCAGCACTCTTACATTGACTATATCTCCGACAGATACAGCCTCGAGAGGGCTTTTGATGTATCTGTCGCTCATCTGTGAAATATGAACAAGACCGTCCTGATGGACCCCGATATCCACAAAGGCACCGAAATCCACAATATTTCTGACAGTGCCATTAAGCTCCATTCCCTCCCTGAGATCTTCCATGCACAAAACATCTGATTTAAGGATCGGACGAGGCATTTCATCACGAGGATCTCTGCCGGGCTTCTTCAGCTCCGAAAGGATGTCTCTCAATGTAGGTTCTCCGATCCCAAGTCTCGGGGCAAGGGCTTTGACATCCAAAGAGTCCGGTACGGAAGAGGAAATGCCGTTTTGTGTGAGGCTTTCGGAGGAACAGCCGAGCAGCCCGAGCAGAGCCTCCGCCGCCTGATAGGATTCGGGATGAACCGCGGTCATATCGAGAGGATTTTTACCTCCTCTGATTCGAAGAAATCCGGCACATTGCTCATAAGTCTTTGGTCCCAGCTTGGAGACCTTAAGCAGCTGACGCCTGTCAGTGAAGCGTCCGTTCACCTCACGGTAGGATACTATATTTCCGGCGATAGTCTTATTTATGCCTGCGATATAGGAGAGAAGCTGGGCAGAGGCAGTGTTAAGGTCTACGCCCACCAGGTTCACACAGTCCTCGATAACTCCTTCGAGGGAGGCGGAAAGCTTTTTCTGATCCATATCATGCTGGTACTGACCGACTCCGATAGATCTCGGATCCATTTTGACAAGCTCGGACAGCGGATCCTGCAGCCTTCTTGCCATGGAAACTGCCGAACGCTGACCGACGTCGAACTCAGGAAATTCTTCTGTTCCCAAAGCTGAGGCCGAATATACACTGGCTCCGGCTTCATTTACGATAACATACCTGAGCTCAGGGCAGTATTCTCTGATAAACTCGCATATGATCTGCTCGGATTCTCTGCTGGCAGTGCCGTTTCCCAATGAGATAACATCGACTCCATAGGCGGAAACAAGCTTATTTAGGATTCTTTTGGCCTCGGCAACCTTGTTGTGAGGCGCAGTAGGGTATATTACCGCCGTGTCGAGAACCTTGCCTGTCGGATCGACGACGGCAAGCTTGCAGCCGGTTCTGAAGGCCGGATCCCAGCCGAGAACAGTTTTGCCCTCGATCGGAGGCTGCAGCAGCAGCTGCCGCAGGTTTTTGTCAAACATGGCGATTGCCCCGTCTTCGGCTGATGCGGTAAGCTCGTTTCTGAGCTCCCTTTCCAGTGACGGTGCAATAAGACGCTTGAAGCTGTCGGAGATAGCCGATTTCAGGAGAACAGAGGTCTCAGGATCATTTTTTCTGATGATATTCCGTTCGAGAGCCGATAATACCTGCTCCTGCGGCATTTGAATGCTGACATTGAGGATTCCGGCTGCCTCTCCTCTGTTGACAGCCAGTACCCGGTGCCCGGGAATTTTTGAAATGCTTTCGGAATAATCATAATATGCTTCAAAGGTTGACTTTTCGTCTGCTTCCCGTGCCTTTTCGTTTTTCAGAGAGGAAGAGATAAGGCTGTGGGAAGACAGAATACGGCGAATGGCAGTTCTGTATTCTGAGGAATCTGATATGTTCTCCGCAATAATATCCAGGGCGCCTGAGATCGCATCCTCGGCGGAGGACACCCTTTTTTCCGAATCGGTACTGTCATCAGTAATATAAGATGATGCGATAGATTTGAGTCTGCCTTCGGATTCCTGTCTGAAGATGATGTCGGCGAGAGGACGAAGCCCCTTTTCTACGGCAAGCATAGCCCGCGTTCGTCTCTTTGGACGGAAAGGCCGGTAAAGATCCTCAACGGTCACAAGCTGTGAAGCATTTTCGATAGCTGTGCGAAGCTCTTTTGTGAGCTTGCCTTGTTCTTCGATTGAAGAAATGACCTGAGCCTTCTTCTCCTCGAGGCTGCGAAGATAGGATAGCTTTTGGCTGAGAGCACGCAGGGTCTCATCATTGAGAGAGCCTGTGGCCTCCTTTCTGTATCTTGAAATAAAGGGGATCGTGTTGCCTTCATCTATGAGCTTTATTGCCGCCTCCGCCTGCTTTGGCCTGATAGACAGCTCATTAGCAATCTGTTCTGAAATGATCATATGAATATCACCCTGATTCTACTGGTTTTGATGAAAAAATCGACGCTTATGAATTATATCCTATCATAGAATCAAAATCCACGGTATACTTAAAGAGCCCGCAGCTTATCAAGAGTGTCAATAGGCAGTGTCAATAGGGACGGTTCTGTTTGACAACTTTCTCGTGTCAATAGGGACGCTTCTATGGAGACGGCTCAGCAAATACTATCAGAAATGCCATCAGAAATGTCGGCATGTCAAAGCGTCAAAAGGAATTGTATCAAAAGAGACGATTCTTTTGAGTTCAGGGATGGCAGAGATGGCAGGAATGACAGTGGATTGATCGTCCCGCGCAATCCGGGACGAATCCGGTGACGCGGAAAGAAGTGAAAGTGGGTAAGAAATCTGAATTACAAAGGGGAAACAAGGTAATGGACAGAAAAGAAAAGGCTATAGAGCTTCACAGCAAAGGCTATAATTGCGCACAGGCGGTTTTAATGGCTTTTGAAGACAAGACCGGGGCAGACAGCGGGATGCTGATGAAGCTGTCAGAGGGCTTTGGCGGAGGAATGGGTACTACATACGGAACCTGCGGAGCTCTGTCGGGAGCAATAATGCTTGCAGGACTTAAAAATGCGGACGGAAACACTGAAAGTCCAAAGACAAAGGGATCCACATATAAGCTTGACAAAGAACTGTATAAGCAGTTCACAGAGCTTTGCGGAGCTTCGATATGCAGAGAACTGAAGGGAATTGACACAGGAAAGGTACTGTGTTCCTGTGATGACTGTATCAGAAACGGAGTTGAGGCTGCAGAGAAAGTCCTTTTCGGAGAATGAACGCATATTTGAATAGGGTCAAAGCCTATATAAAAAAAGAGATAGTAATGCTTATATCGGGATTATTGGCTGCGGTATCGGCAGCCTTGGTTCCGATCGGTCCTGAATATATAGGCTATATTGATTTCAGAACTCTGGGAATACTGTTTTGTCTGATGACAGTAACGGCAGGCTTGAAAAACCTCGGGGTTTTCGCTGATATAGGCAGAAAGCTTATAGCGGGAGCAGGTGATCTCAGAAAACTGACGGTTATTCTGGTAATGCTGTGCTTTTTTTCGTCTATGATGATCACGAATGATGTTGCGCTGATAACCTTTGTTCCGTTTGCTGTCGAAGTACTGTCGATGTCGGGGGCATTTGAATATATGATACCGGTGATAGTGCTTCAGACACTGGCTGCAAATGCCGGAAGCATGCTGACACCGATCGGAAATCCTCAGAATCTGTTTCTATACACCGCCGGCCGCATGAATCCGGCAAATTTCATCGGAATAATGCTGCCGTATACGCTGACAGCCCTTGCTGTTCTGATGATCGGCTGTATTCTTTCATCAAAAAAGCTGCCGGCGGCAGTCGGGGATTACAGAGTCAGAGAGAACTGCAAGGGACGGAAGAGGCTGATCGTGATGTATGCAGGATTGTTTTTGATCTCGCTGGCTTCAGTCGCAAATATTATTCCGTTCACTGCCGCTGCCGCAATAACACTTGCAGCTGTGTTGATCCTGGACAGAGGGACAATAGCGGATGTGGATTATTCCCTTTTGCTGACATTTATTTTCCTGTTTGTTTTTATCGGCAACATGAAAACATTGCCCACAGTAAACAGTCTGCTGTCCAGAACAGTGAACGGTCATGAGCTGGTAACATCGGTGCTCATGAGTCAGCTGATAAGTAATGTACCTGCAGCGGTACTGCTGTCCGGCTTTACAGAGAATATCAGGGTTCTGATGGTCGGAGTTAATATCGGAGGCTTCGGAACCGTTATTGCATCCATGGCAAGCCTTATATCCTTTAAGCTGTATGCGAATACAGACAGCCCAAAGACAGGGCGGTACATGAAGGTGTTCACGATGTGGAATATTGTGATGCTGCTTGTACTTACCGTTCTTGCGTGCCTGCTCATTCAGCACTGAACTGCGAAAAACCGCTGTCTGCCGGTAAGAACAATTGAGAACAAGATAGCTGAATAGATTAAAAGAAATACGGACTGTTGAAAAATATAGAGCTTAAAGGTATTATTCGGAACAGCAACGAAAAAAGGCCATCACATTTCTCTTCTGTGATGGCCTTTCAGTTTTCTGAATCCATGGGATCGTCCTCCTGAATCTTAGTATTGATAGCCTTAGTCGAATTTAGATTTTCATCGCCTTTTTCTTTGACCTCCGGATATCATGTACTGTCTCTCGTACTATTCACTATTCTGTTTTATATGTTAACAGAAAATCTTATTGATTTCTTCGCTGCTTCCCCGAGAAGCTCTGCCTTGTTCAATTTATGAATCATTTAAAGCAGTTTCTGAAGATCTTTAACTTTTTCTGTTGTCTAAATGATATCATTTTTCAGAACAGATTGCTATTGACGAAGAGCAAGAAAAGATCGTTAATTTGTTGTCGATATAATGTATTGAATAATATGTTGAAAATCGGCTATAATATAAAAGTTAATGAAAATAAGTCTGAATCACTATTGATAATGTATGATTCAGGCTTTTTCTTTGATGAATCGAAGCTGTCTGTATTGGATGCCGGCAGCAATTCTGGGTAAAGGAAAGGGTTATGGAAAAAAGAGAAAAACTGGGATCCCGTCTGGGATTCATACTTGTTTCTGCAGGCTGCGCTGTCGGTCTTGGCAATGTGTGGAAATTTCCGTATATGTGCGGTCAGAACGGAGGGGCGGCATTTATTCTGATATATCTTCTGTTTCTGGTCATTCTGGGATTTCCTATTATGGTGTGCGAGTTCTCGGTAGGCCGCGGAAGCCAGCAGAGCTGTGCGACTTCCTTCAAGGTGCTGGAGCCTGAAGGAACGAACTGGCATTATTTCGGATATCTCGGAGTCATAGGTAATTATCTGCTGATGATGTTTTACACCATGGTTGCAGGCTGGATGCTCTATTACTGTTTCAGGAGCGGAATGGGAGAGTTTTCAGCTCCGGGGCTGACAACGGGAGTGGTCGAGCAGAAATTTGTCGATATGACATTGTCCGCACCGACTTTGCTGTTTTGGACGATATTGGCAATCGTGATATCCTTCGGTATCTGTTCACTTGGAGTGCAGAACGGTGTGGAAAAGATAACCAAGGTCATGATGATATGTCTGCTGGCACTTATTGTGATACTTGCTGTCAATTCCATCAGACTTGAAGGAGCCTCAGAGGGAATTCGTTTTTACCTAATGCCGGATTTCAGACATATGAAGGAACAGGGCATTGGAAAAGTGGTATTCGGTGCAATGTCACAGGCATTCTTCACTCTTAGTATCGGTATGGGATCCATGGCGATCTTCGGAAGCTATCTCGACAAAAGCCGTTCACTTACGGGAGAGACAGTCAGCATAATTGCTTTGGATACCTTTGTTGCGATCATGGCAGGCCTTATTATCATTCCGGCATGCTTTGCATTCGGTATCGAGCCGGGAGCGGGACCGAGCCTTATTTTCATCACTTTGCCGAATATTTTCAACCAGATGGCAGGAGGAAGAATATGGGGGACCCTGTTCTTCCTGTTCCTTTCGTTTGCTGCGCTGTCAACGGTCATTGCTGTTTTTGAAAATATTCTTTCATTTGCCATTGACCTGTGGGGCTGGTCCAGAAGCAAGGCAGTCAAGATCAATATTGCTGCAGTTATAGTATTATCCGTACCGTGTATCCTCGGTTTCAATGTGCTGTCCGCCGTACAGCCTCTCGGACCCGGAAGCGGAATCATGGATCTGGAGGATTTTCTGGTATCAAACAATATTCTCCCGCTTGGATCGCTTGTTTATATTATGTTCTGTGTGAGCAGAAACGGATGGGGCTGGGATAACTTTATCAAAGAGGCAGACAGCGGAAACGGAATGAAGTTCCCGGGCATGCTGAGATGGTATATGAACTTCATACTGCCGATCATAGTAGTCGGAATATATCTTAAGGGCTATTATGACACTTTTGCTCCAAAGGGAACGGCTTTTCTTATCGGCTGGGGCATATTTGCATTGGGATTCCTCTGCTACATAGGCTGGCTGATATTCGGCAGAAAGAAAAAGTAAAAGGCAATATCAGAATCAAAACAAAATATGAATTCCCCCTCGAAGCCGAGATCCTCCCGAAAAAAGGGTGGATAAAGGATATCGAGGGGGTCATTTATTTGCGGTGATACCGGACTGACCGGTATTGCTTCAGCAATCAAAGCCGGGCTGCCGCAGTCTGTTTTCAGTGCCCGGTGTTTGCAATGTATTGATTCCAGCGCTTTGCATCATTCGTATTCATTCGCAGCTTCAGAAGGATCCCGTCATTTTCGTAGGTCTGACTGAGAACTATCTGTTCCCGCAGCAGTCTTGCGGTCAGTGCGCCCTGATCATAGGGGAGCAGCAGGGAAATATCACTCAGCTCGCCGAACAGCTTCTCGGTGATGACCTGTTCGAGAAGATCGAGAGAGGAATCCTCCTTAGCGCTTATGTAAATGCAGTCAGTCGGAGCGCCGGAGGCCTCTCTTCTGCTCATGCCTCTTTTTGGGTAATCAGTCGGCATGACTGATATCGAAGCATTGTCTGAAAGAACACATCCCGCGTTATTGCATCTGTCATTACTATATACGATGTTTTCTGATTTGTATGCGTCCGCTTTGTTGTAGACGATAAGCATAGGGATGTGACCGGCTCCCAATTCGTTGAGAAGCTGCCGGGTCACCTCCATATGGGCAGGATGATTAGGATCGGAATAGTCAACGACCTGTATCAGTAGATCGGCATCCGCTACCTCCTCCAGGGTGGATTTAAAAGCCTCCACAAGGGAGGTCGGCAGCTTCTGAATAAAGCCTACAGTGTCCGACAGTAGAAAGTTCATGTTCTGACCGAGCTCAATGCGGCGCACCGTCGTATCTAATGTGGCGAACAGCATATCATTTGCAAACACCTTCTTATCCTCTGTGGAAAAACGATCCACAAAAGCATTCATTATCGTTGATTTTCCCGCATTGGTATATCCGATAAGAGAAACGAGAGGTATTCCGGAGGAGCGGCGTTTTTTTCGCTGCGTACCCCTTTCTCTTTCAACCAGCTTAAGCTCTCTGCCAAGCTCTGCGAGGCGATGGTCAATGCTTCGCCTGTCAAGCTCAAGCTGTGTTTCACCTTCACCCTTGCTCGACATGGAGCCTGATGCGCCGCCCTGTCTGTTCTGAGTCTCCCACATTCCAATCAGACGCGGCTTGACATATTTCAGCCTGGCAAGCTCTACCTGAAGACGGGCTTCGCGGGTCCTGGCTCTGTTATTGAAGATCTCAAGTATCAGAGCGGTTCTGTCCATGACCTCTACACCGAGCTCGGCCTGAAGATTTTTGATCTGTGAAGGAGAAAGGGTATCGTTAAAGATCACTTTTTCGGCATGGCTTTCGGATATGGCTTCACGGAGCTCCTCAAGCTTTCCGCTCCCGATATAAAAGGCTGTGTTTCTGTGGGGCAGACGCTGGGTGATCTCAGTGATCGGCTCCATCATGCAGGCATCGGCAAGACGCCAGAGCTCGTCCATGGAGCTTCTGTATGCGGCTTCTGTCTCTTTATTGTTTACAGTTTCGTAAACTCCGGCAAGTATTACTCTCATATGCTTCCTTTAAATGTCTCCCGGTGTTCTTCCGGTTATCATAAGCAGGTCATCAAAAATCGCCTGAAGCAGATAGTCCGGATAATAACCGTCTTCCTTCAGATTGTCGATCAGAGCTTTCATCGGCTTTAAGTCGGAATCATCAAGGATCACGCCGTCTCTGCATTCCTTTATTCTTCTTGCCATACGGTAGTTGGACATCCAGACCTTTTTTTCCAGTACCCGGTCTACCTGTTCAGGTTCAAAAGCCGATCTTCGTATGAGCTCGGAGCACTTCCCGAGGTTCAGGGCATCGTTGTATGCATCGTGCATATGGGAGGCCTTTATTCCGCAGATATCACAGAGATCTCCTACGGAAAGAGACAGATTTGAACGCTTTTTGATCCTGAGGAGCGCACGCAGCTGCTTCATATTGTCTTCGATCCTGTTGATGTATTTCAGCCCATCCTTTTTGATTCCGTAAAGAGCCGCAGTATTGAGCAGCTGCAGCCGGTCTTCGTTTCCGTAGGCAAAAACAGATACGGGAGAATATCCGGCAAAAAATGAATTCAGTTCTTCCAGTACTTCAGGGAAGGAAGGAGCGGTCTTAAGATCCTTCGCTGAAATACCGGTCAGCTTTTCGGCCCGTTTGCTTAAAACATGTCCGGGGCGCAGGCGGCAGAAGCTTGAGAAGCCGTCAATGACTTCAAGATTACTGATTATAACGGCTCCGACCTGCAGTATCTCCTGGTGTCCGCCGTTTTGTCCGTAATAATCAAAAGCATTAAACTCTGTGTCGATATATGCAGTGCATTTCGCGGGAAACGATTTCCTTTTAGTTCCTGAAATAACAGCAGTGCCATCTGGGACAGACGGCTTTTTCTGAATGTCTGATCCGATCGTATCGGCGCAGACGGCTTTGCCGGTGCCTTTTTTGCACGAGCTTCGTCTTCGGCGTCCGGACTCGCTGACAGTTTTTGCCGGAGCATTAATGCTGCCTGAGCCGACGGATAATTCGGTTGGTTTTGTAGTATTCTGCATTGTGTGAAAAATGATCCTGTCGAACTTTAGTTTAACAGCAATATAATATCATAATTCGCTTAAAAAATACCGGGTTTTATGATAAAGTAAGTAGACCGGCTGAAGTACTGCGATATCTTGTATATTAGTCGGTATAATAAGCACACAATGTAAGATCCGGAAGCTTTCTGATCATATCCGGATCATATCAGCAAAATGGGGGTTTTATGAAAGGGATTTTAAAGAAATGGAGCAGCATCAGCCTGATACTGCGAATCGTGATAGGTATCGTGACAGGAACGATCCTGGGACTTGTGTTTCCTGGATTTAAGATCATTCCGGTATTAGGAACCGTATTTGTAGGAGCGCTCAAGGGCGTTGCACCGGTACTGGTTTTTGTTTTGGTCATCAGCTCTATTGCAAATGCTTCCGGCGAGATAGGGGCAAGATTCAGAACCGTAATCTTTTTGTATATGTTCAGCACACTGTTGGCAGCAATAACAGCTGTACTGGGATGCTTCCTCTTTCCTGTGACCGTCAATCTCAGTCTGGGAGCGGCAGACGGCGCCGCAGCTCCGGAAGGACTGGGAGAGGTGCTCGGCAATCTTCTTTCAAATATGGTCGCCAATCCGATAAATGCCATTTCGGGCGGCAACTATATCGGAATCCTCTTCTGGGCTGTAATATTCGGACTTTCGCTCAAATCCTTTGCGGGAGAGCAGACAAAGAAGGTACTTTCTGATTTTGCGGATATGACATCCCAGGCCGTAAGATGGATCATTCAGATGGCTCCGTTCGGAATCCTTGGACTGGTATTCAGCGTTGTATCGGAAAACGGACTCGGTATATTTTATGACTACGGAAGGCTCCTGATACTGTTAGTGGGCTGCATGCTCCTTGTGGCTCTGGTGATCAATCCTGTCATTGTATTTGCGTTCCTCAGAGAGAACCCGTATCCGCTTGTTCTGAGATGCATCAGAGAGAGCGGGATCACAGCATTCTTTACGCGAAGCTCCGCCGCAAATATTCCTGTAAATATGACTCTCTGCGAGAAGCTTGGATTAGATAAGGACTTTTACTCGGTATCTATTCCTCTCGGAGCGACCATCAATATGAACGGTGCAGCCGTGACAATTACGGTAATGGCACTCACTATTGTGCATACCATGGGGATCAGCGTGGACATTCCATCGGCAATACTGCTCAGTATCATTGCTACCTTTGCCGCATGCGGTGCATCTGGTGTTGCGGGCGGTTCACTGCTGCTCATACCTCTTGCCTGCTCGCTTTTCGGAGTTGGAAATGATATTGCGATGCAGGGTGTGGCGATCGGATTTATTATCGGAGTGATCCAGGACTCTGTTGAGACAGCGCTCAACTCAAGCGCAGACGTTCTGTTTGCAGCAACGGCTGAGTTCCATGACAGAAAGAAGCGCACCACATATATCGCATGATATGCAGGATGCCTCAGGGCATTTTCTGATCAAAAGAATTAAGCTGTATGGATAAGGCTGAAAACCATCCATACAGCTTATTTTTTATATGATCTCAGGACTCCTCAGAGTATCTCACGTATTTTGTTTGCCAACTGCTCTGCGGCTCTTGCGTGGGTAAGCGCCGAAGGATGATGATCGGTGGCATAACCGTCCTCCGGAAGCTGCGGGTCGAATCTCAGCAGGAACACATTTTTGATTCCGGGACCCATATTTACTTCGGAAACAGCTCTCTCAACTGCCGGATACATGGTCTGATCCATCATTCCGATGGAGCATATGATCTTTGCCTTCGGATTCCTGTCAAAGACCTCGGTGATAAGCTCCTTATATGCTTCGACGAATTCCTCCTCGGTGTTGTAGCCCTGGGAGATATATTTTGCGTCATTTGTGCCGAGATTGATCACGACAACATCTGCAGTCCGCAAAAATGTCCAGTTATAGTTCTGGGGATAGCAGATGCCTATATGTCCCGAGCTGTAGCCTATCTTGTCATAGTATTGGGAAACCGTTTTCGGCGCATGGGTCGTTCCTGAACCTGTCACGGTATTTCCCGGGAGAAGACCGTATCCGCTGAAGGCGACCACACTGCAGTCGGCATTAAGGGCCTCGCATGCGAGGTAAGCGTAGGTCTTTGTAATGTCCTCGGTCGAGGTGGAAAAGGTGCCCGTGCCGGAGGTATCGTCTATTCCGAAGCCGCAGGTGATGGAGTCTCCGACAAATTCAATATTCAGCGGACGGTTTGCTGTCGCTGTCGGAGAATCGGTGGCATTGACTGAAATATTATCAAGAGCAGCTATAGATTTTGATGACTCGGACAGCTTGATGACCTTCACGGTATAGGCATTAGGAACAGCATCGCTTATGACGTCGACAGTCTTTTCCGGACTGTCCATCATAAAGTCGGCAGCCTTTTCTCCGTTTACATAGACCGCTATGCGAGCCTGAGATGAGGCAGGACCCTCTGAGGAGGTATTGTCTCCGATAAAGGTAAGGGCTGCCTTGTTTCCGTAAAATGAAAACTCACATCCGCTTCCGGAATAAGCCATGATCAGTCTGCCGCTCTGATAGTAGCCTCTGCCCAAATATCGTACAGCTCCGTTGATCGGAGAAATATTGATGCTGCGAAGGGTATGGGCGCTGCTGTTGTTGTACACCGGTGCATTTCCGGATGCTGCGGAGGATACAGTCTGAGCATACGACATGATCTGAGAGCTCCAGCAGACAGGCATCAGAACGGAAGCACACAGCAGGAAAAAGGCTGTCAATGCGGTTCTGAGCAGGTTAAGGTATCGGTTGTATTTATACATTAAAGTAATCCTTTCTGTTTCAGGAAATGCTTTTCCCCGATCGCTCATTGCTGTATATACAGAAAAACCGTATGCGGAATGCACTTTTTGTTTCCGGCAGCTGAACAGAGAAAGTCCTGTATGCTCTATAGTATACATCTGACCGGGGCTAAGGATTATGAAATATAAGTGAAACTTTTATATAGGAATATTAAGTATTATTAAGAAAATCTGTCGATCCGGGAGATCGTCATAAAAGGACTCTGACAGAGGAAATTCGTTAGCACTCACCATTGACAAGTGCTAACAAAAGAGGTATAATATTGGCATAGGATATGAAAAATTATTTCAGGAGGATTACAGATATGATCACTATGCCGGGAATTTTCAATACAGATCTGATAGATTCATTTTTTGATGATTACGCTGCTCCGTCAAGGCATTCACAGAGAAACAGCTCAGGCTATACAGGAATAATGAAGGCTGATATATGGGAGTATGAGAAGGGCTTTGAGATTGCCATTGAGCTTCCGGGTTACAGTCTTGATAATATTCAGGCTGAGCTTAAGGACGGGTATCTTACCGTAAAGGCATCCCAGTCATCGGAAAACAGTGCCAAGGAGAATGCCGGAAAGCTGATTCGCCGTGAGAGATACACCGGAGCCTGCAGCAGAAGCTTTTATGTAGGCGAGGAGCTTACACAGCAGGATATTAAGGCTAAATTCACAAACGGTGTGCTGAGCATCGTAGTTCCTAAAAAGGAAGCACTTCCGAAGGTGGAACAGAAGAGGTTCATTTCCATCGAGGGATGAGATCGGTACAAGAGCCAAGATCGGCACAAGAACCAAGACCGGTACAAGATCCATGACCGGTACAAGAACCAAGATCAGCACAAGGGCTGAGAATACAATACACAGAAGTCTTAGCGGCGTCGGGATATTATCCCGGCGCTTTTTTGGATCCCGGAAATTTTATCGGTCATAGCCGCAGCGGCTCATGGTATACTGTTACAAACGGCGGAAGGACAGCTCCGGACGGCATCGGTATGAGACTCGCAGCCTTTACCGGGAAGACAGTTGCAGCCTTTATCGGCAGGAGAGCCGCTGATGGTGTCAGCGGATAATAATGCTCGGGCCGCCGGTTGATTTTTTATATACGGAGGAACACATCATATGGCATGGTATTCTGATGCTGTTTTTTATCATATTTATCCGCTGGGACTTACAGGAGCGCCTAAGCAGAATGATTACGGTGAGCCGGTGCATCGCCTGAGGCAGCTTTTCCCGTGGATCGCCCATATCAGAAAAATCGGATGTACAGGACTTTATATCGGACCGTTATTTGAATCTGTGGGTCATGGATACGAGACCACGGATTATAAAAAGCTCGACAGCAGGCTGGGAACAAATGAGGATCTGAAGGAGTTTGCTGCCGAGTGTCATAATAACGGTATCAGGGTCATTTTTGACGGGGTATTCAATCACACCGGCAGGGATTTCTTTGCATTTGCGGATCTTAAGCAAAACAGGGAGAATTCCCGTTACAGAGACTGGTACTGTAATGTGAATTTTTATGGAAACAATGAGTATAATGACGGCTTTTCCTATGATAACTGGGGAGGCTATAACCTGCTTGCAAAGCTGAATCAGAGAAATCCCGAGGTGCAGCAGTATTTTTGTGATATCGTGCGGTACTGGGTAAGCGAATTTGACGCAGACGGTATCAGACTGGACGCGGCGGATGTGCTGGATTTTGATTTTATGCACAGACTTCGCGAGGAGGCTGACAGAACAAAGAAGGACTTCTGGCTGATGGGAGAGGTCATTCACGGGGATTATACGAGATGGGTCAATGATAATGAGCTGCACAGTGTGACGAATTATCAGCTGCACAAGGCTCTTTATTCGGGACACAACGATCATAATTATTTTGAGATAGCCCATACCGTCAGAAATCTTTGTGCCCGGGATAACGGAAATACCCTTGGCAGGCTCTACAACTTTGTTGACAATCATGATGTTGAGCGTATTTATACGAAGCTCGTCAATAAAGCGCATTTTGTTCCGGTGCATATCCTGCTGTTTACGCTTCCGGGCATTCCTTCGCTGTATTACGGCTCGGAGTTCGGAATCGAAGGAAAAAAGGAGAAATATTCGGATGCTTCATTGAGACCGGAGTTAAAGCTGGATGAGCTTGAGAAAAACGAAACGTATATGCACAGACGGAAGCTGATCAGCGCTCTGGCTCGTATCAGAACAGGGTCAGAGGCTCTCCGCAGCGGAGAATACAGAGAGCTGATCCTCACTAACCGGCAGTATGCCTTTTCAAGAGGAAACGGAGACGGTGCGGTGCTGACTGTGGTGAACAATGATGATTCGGAGGCTGTTATGGAGCTTCCTGTTTCCGGCAATACAATATATGTCGGAATGCTGGGAGGAGGACGATATATTCCGGATGGTGGGCTTATCAGGCTTACTGTCGGAGCAAACAGCGGCGAGATACTTGTACCAGAGTCTGAAAGCGGAAAAATATCTGTACCAGAGTCTGAAAGCAGAAAAATATCTTCACCTGAGCCGGAAAGCGGTCAGATATATGTGCGGGAATCTGAGACAGGAACAGTTTGTGATGCAGAGAATATACAGGCTGCATTGAACACATGTGAAAAGGACGACGATCCGGCTTTGGAGGAGGCAGTAGGAGACAGGACTGTTTGTTCCAGGGAGAAGCCTGCAGAAACAGAGATAGGAAGAGGAACGTATTCTGCCCGGAATACAGATGAGAAGCCGAATGAAAAGCCGTATGAAGAAATGAGTGTTGAAGAGCTTCAGGAGGCGGTTTTATCAAAGCTTGCGAAAAACGGTCCGGTCACGGACAGAATGCACCGGGAGGTAAGGGAGAACATATACAGAAATTCCCTTCTGAACTGGGTCAGAAGCTTCAGATAAAATGCTGTGAAAAAATGCCGGGTCAGAAGCTTCAGATAAAATGCTATGAATGTTGAGGAAATGATCCTTTGTGAAAATCATGGTTAAAGCTGTAAAACAATACAAAGAGCAACGAGCCGGCAGCAGGATAGGCAGTAAACAGAAAGAGGTAGTCTGGGGACGAGCATGCAAAGGATCTCAGACAAAGCCAGAATACAGAACCTGCGGAAGCTGAGCCTGCAGCAAGCAGAAGTATCAGCAGATAGAATTTGGATCGGATGCTCATATCTGAGGAATCGATCGCGGACCATAGATATTTCATTAATAGAATCCTTTCTCTGTTTTATGATATTTAATCAGCTGCTTCCGGGTGAGGGAGTGACTGCATTTCGTTTACCCGCAGCGTGTACTGTACTACACCGTTTTACAACACCTTGTATTGCACCCTGCTGTTTTCTTTTGAAGAAAGGATAAGCGATCCCTGTAAAGACCAAAATCCCATAAATGTAAAAAACTAGTAAAAACAAGGAAAATTTTACACAGAATTTACATATCTCCGACTATGCTTTTACAACAGGACGGTATAGTTCCTGTCGTAAAAAGACAATAGTGGTGATGTATAAGAAACGGAACAGGACAGCACAGGAGACCTTCAACGGATGAGAGTCAAAGTCGAGTGCTGCCGGGAGGATTTTGTACGACGGACACAGCAACCGGACGGCACCACATAAATTAAGATCAGGGAGTATGTAAATTGGATATTTTCGGAATACTGACAATGATAGGAGGACTGTCCCTGTTCCTCTACGGAATGACTACAATGGGAGACGGGCTGGTGATGCTCTCCGGAGGAAGACTTGAAAAGATCCTCGAGAAGCTTACAAACACCAGAATAATGGCCCTGCTGCTGGGCACGGTGGTCACGGCTGTGATCCAGTCCTCGTCGGCAACAACAGTAATGGTTGTCGGATTTGTAAACTCCGGGATAATGAGCCTTAATCGAGCGGTGGGCGTCATTATGGGAGCAAACATAGGAACAACTGTCACCTCATGGATCCTTTCTCTGACAGGCATACAGGGCAGCAGTATTTTTGTAAAGCTGCTTAAGCCGAGCTCTTTTTCTCCTGTCCTTGCAGCGATAGGCATCGTGATGCTGATGACAGGAAAGGACGGAACCAAAAAAAAGAATATTGGTTCGATCCTTCTTGGTTTTGCCGTGCTTATGTTCGGAATGGAAACTATGAGCGGAGCAGTGGCGCCGTTAAGGGACAACGAAGCCTTTACAGGTATTCTGACGGCCTTTTCCAACCCGCTGCTCGGAATGCTGGCGGGAGCTGTACTGACGGCTGTGATACAGAGCTCATCTGCCTCTGTCGGAATTCTTCAGGCACTGTGCGTGACAGGCGCTGTCAGCTTCGGAAGCGCTGTTCCTATAATAATGGGACAGAACATAGGAACCTGTGCAACAGCGCTCATTTCATCGATAGGTGCAAATAAAAACGCGCGCAGGGCGTCTCTCATACATCTGTACTTCAATCTCATAGGAACCGTGCTGTTTATGACGGTATTCTACATGCTGGATGCCGTAATAGGCTTTTCATTTATGGATACACCGGCAAATGCTGCCGGAATCGCCGTTGTGCACAGCCTGTTCAATATCAGCTGTGCTGTCGTATTGCTGCCGTTTGCCGACGGGCTTGTTAAGCTGTCGGAGCTTACGATAAGGGACGAGGAAGAGGGAGAGCCTGTCGAGGCTCCGAAACCGGCTGCGCTTGCCGCCCTTGATGACAGATTCCTGGAGAGTCCGGCATTCGCGGTACAGCTCTGTAAAAATGCTGTAGATGAGATGGCGAAAATATCTGCCGGAGCGTTCAAAAAGGCGATCGGTACCGCAGAGAATTATTCGGAGAGTATCTGCGATGAGGTAATAAGCCTGGAGCAGCAGGCCGACATGTTTGAGGATGTACTCGGAACATATATGGTACGGCTTGCCGGTAAGGAACTTTCTAAGGAAGACAGCAGGACACTGTCTATCCTTCTGCACTGCATAAATGACTTTGAGAGAATATCGGATCATGCGGTGAATATCATTGAATCGATCCAGGAAATGCACAGCAAAAAGCTGTCGCTTACAGAGACGGGTAAGAAGGAGTTTATTTCCTTCGGCAATACCGTTTCCGATATCATGGAGCTGACAACAACGGTATTTCTTACAGACGACAGACTCCTGGCTAAAAATGTCGAGCCTTTGGAGGAGGTAATAGATACCCTCAGCATTGAAATGAAGCAGAGGCATATTCAGAGGCTGAGAAAGGGTATCTGTTCTCTGGAAACGGGCATTATTTTAGAGGATCTTATCACAAACCTGGAGAGAATATCGGATCATTGCTCCAATATTGCCGTATGCATAATAGAGATACACGAGGGAGAGTTTGTGACCCACGGATATATTGACGAGCTGACTGTTAAGGGAAAAGATACATGGTTCTCGGGTGAATATGCAAGACTCAGAGAAAAATATGCGCTGCCGAAGCCTGCTGCGGAAACAGCAGAAACAGAAAAAATGGTCATAAAATGATCATAAACAGATAAATACAGACACAGGAGAAAGCATGGCACTGATCTATATCGTCGAAGATGATGTGAGCATCAGGGAGATCGAGACGATAGCATTAAAAAACGGAAACTACATAGTTCAGGCATTTGAAAGAGCATCGGATTTTTACAGGAAAATGGAGGACATTTTACCGGATCTGATACTCCTGGATATTATGCTGCCTGACGAAAACGGATACGAGATAGTAAGAAAACTGCGCAGAAATCCTCAGACCAGAAAAATACCGGTAATAATGGTTACTGCGAAGACTTCGGAGATGGACATGGTAAAGGGGCTGGACGATGGGGCGGATGATTATATCAGAAAGCCCTTCTCCGTTATGGAGCTGCTGTCAAGGGTCAAGGCTCTGCTTCGGAGAACGGAGGAAAGCGAACCTCAGGAATTAAAGGTGGGAAGCATAGAGCTGGATAACAGCAGACATGTCGTGCTTGCCGGAGGCAGGCAGGTGGAGCTTACCTTTAAGGAATACGAGCTGCTTCGGTATCTGATGATAAACGTCGAGGTCGTGCTTTCGAGAGATTCCATCATGAGATCGGTATGGGGAACTGACTTCGAGGGAGAAAGCAGAACTGTGGATATGCACATCAAGACGCTTCGCCAGAAGCTCGGAGAATACGGATCACAGATAGGAACTGTAAGAAATGTAGGCTATGTTCTTTCGGCTTCATCGGAGGAAAGCAGAAAATGAAACAGAAGATCAATATCAGACTCTCACTGATAGCATTTATTGCGGTGATCTTTTCCGCGGTCAGTATTACACTGGTATATTACAATCTGTTCCAGAATCAGGTGAGGGCGGATCTTCAGATCAATGCCAGGATCATAAGCGACTGCAGGATATTTCAGAGGTCTCATGAGGCGGCCGGAGGAGATGCGGAAAAGACAGATATTCCCGCTATGAACAGTCTTGATGGCAAGACACTTCGTGTTACCTGGATAGATGAGGACGGAACTGTATTATATGATAATGATAATGATATCAGCAGTATGCCGAATCATCTGGACAGACCGGAGGTAAGGGATGCGATAGAAACCGGAGCAGGAGAAAGCATCCGAAGGTCAGACACCATGAATCTGAGCACCTTTAACTATGCGCTGAAAATGGATGACGGAACTATACTGCGCGTATCCACCAGGGCCAGATCTCTGACCAGTATTATTTTTACTGCATTGCCGGTGATAGCTCTGATAAGCCTGGTCATAGCCGGAATATGTATTATGATCGGGCACTATCTTACCGAACAGCTTCTGAAGCCTATCAATATGATGGCAGAACAGCTGGACGATAATATCAGTACGCCTGTCTATAAGGAATTGCAGCCCTTTGCCAACAAGATACGAAGCCAGCATGAAAAGATACTTGAGGCAGCATCCGGAAGGCAGGATTTTACTGCAAATGTATCCCATGAGCTGAAAACACCGCTGACTGCAATTTCCGGATATGCGGAGCTCATAGAAAACAAAATGATCGATCCTGAGCAGGAGGCATATATTGCCAGACAGATAAGAAACAATGCCGAAAGACTGCTTTCATTGATAAATGATATTATTCGTCTCTCGGAGCTGGATCATAAAGAGACCGAAAGAAGATTTGTGTCTGTAGATGTTTTTTCTTCTGCGATGGAAATGTGTAAAAACATCAGGATGATGGCGAACCGGAAAAATGTTTCGGTAGTATGTACTGGCGAATCGGCTGATATTTCAGGAGACCCGGACCTGATAGCCGAGCTTATTGACAATCTGCTGCAGAACGCAGTCAGATATAATCGCGATGGTGGATATGTCAGAGTCGATGTCCGCAGGGAAAACGGACATGCGGTTCTGTCTGTTGAGGACAACGGAATCGGAATACCCGAAGATAAGCAGTCTCATGTGTTTGAGAGATTTTACCGGGTGGATAAAAGCAGGTCGAGAGAGACCGGAGGAACGGGACTCGGGCTTGCGATCGTTAAGCACATCGCAGAAATACATAATGCACAGATAAAACTGCAAAGTACGGTCGGCAAAGGAACTGTCGTGTCGGTGATATTCTGAGTATCATAAGCCGGAGCCCCGGATGGAATTCTGAAATTTCTGTCCCGGAATTCAGCCTCTGCCGGCTGTGATACGGGTGTAGATCTTATGAATGCCGCATTTCCAGCAAAGGAAGGTTCCGAGTACGGCGCCGACAGCTGCCTGCAGTATCTGGAAAGGAAGCTTAAGCACAGCATACTCAGGTGTGCTGTAGATAAATGCTCTTCCAAAGGTATATCCCACTACCATGATGACAGCACCGATACTGACACCGATAATCGAAGCTGTGACCGGACGGCTCTTTAAGCATTTGTGTGAGATCAGAGAGATCACAACAGCCTGAAGACCGTGGGTGACCAGAGATACGAACATCGGTGCGGGATAGAAGAGAAGATCTCCGATGAAAGCACCGATGCCGCCTACAGCAAAGGCCTCTACAGGATTGAGAAGAATGGCGGCAAGACAGATAACGACATCATTCATATAGAGGTGTCCGCCCGGTACCGGCATTCCGAATGAACTTAATGCAACATTTACAGCCATAAGCAGCGCAGCTGTTGTCAGACTTATGGCTGAGATGCCCTTTGATGATCCTTTATTCATAACAGTCTCCTTCATTTGTACGGAACTACCTGAAATCGGACGGCATTACCTGGGCAGTCTCCAAGGCAGCCTGGCAAAACGGTTTTTGCTGTCAGAGGAACAAGCAGCGATTTCAGTAGAACAGCAGTGATTATTTTAACCGCAATGATACAGAAACTGTGATATTAAAGGAATAACCAATTTGATAAAAAAATATATGACCAGATTAAACATGACCTCCGACTCAGCATTGGGGTCATTGCTGTCTGTCTTCCGTGTTTTTGTAGAGACCGATCTTTGCAGCGGGGTTTTTCTCCCTGATGATATCCAGCATCTCCTTGCCCTTATCTACCTTTGTGATCTGGATCTTGAAAGGCTGGTCACTGTCCTTAAGCAGGAGCACAAGGAATATCATATCAAAGTTGGCTCTGCCGCAGCACATCTTGGCACTGACCTCTTCCACTCTGATATAGGCATGAACAATGTCCGAATAATCGATATCTGACCAGTTGATAAGCTTTTTGTATGATATCCTGTCATCTTTCAGGATGATCTTGTTGTCTTTTAATTCCATAATTCCTCCATATTGAGCCGCTTCACCGGAAGCCTGAAAAATGATGCAATGTCAAAGCATGATAATAATATCGCAGAACCGGGCTGCTTGTCAAAGCCGCCGTTCAGGCTTTCGCGTGTGTCTGGAGGTCATCATCTGCCCGCCGGGGCAATGCCAGTCTCATTCATACTGAAGAAAAAGCAAGGTCTGAAGCGGTACAGAAATACCTCATCGCCGATATCGTAACCGGTGTCGGATACTGTTATACTGCGGACCGTAAGATTGTTCTCCACCATATAATCTACATATTCACCGCGAATGACCTTCTGCATCACCTTTCCGCGCATGGCAAAGACAGGCGAAGCTGTGTACAGAACAGCGATATAATTAAGAAGGTATATAAGCAGGGCAACGATAAAACCGGAGAATGCTCCGCCCGTATGGTACTCCGCCACTGTAAACAGGATACACAGCACAGCAATAAAGCCGGCGAATCTGGAGTTGAGCATCGAGGTATGAATATACTTCATATACTGTTTGTTTCTGCGCAGCTCCTTTAAAAATACCGATCTTCTCTTCTTTGACATGATATTCTCCCTCTTTCCAATATAATGAATCACTTTGAAAACTGTTGTTTATAACTGAAAGTATAGAGAATAAGGTGTCCAAAAAAACTCCCTTTAATAGAACTTATGAATGCAGAGTTTACTGTTCAGACCCTGGCCAAAAGGGTGTACAAAGCTCTTAAAAGCTCTCTTTGAGATCGGCTGTGCGGATATAATAATCAAAGAAAGAAAAGCACCTGTCAGAGGGAGCTTATATAATTTCTCCAGCCTCCGAAGGCTGTGATCTCCTTCATTCCCCGCACCAGCAGGGGCTCACCGATAACGCCGAGGACTGTTTCGCCGTCACTGAGAACGACCTTTCCTATAGAAAGACCCTCAGGTTCATTCATGAGCACTGTCGCAAGCCCCTCCAACGGCACGCTCCAGACCTCTACATCTATTTCCGCGGCAAGGGGATCGTCCACGCCGACCCGTATCATTGCCGGATTACGGTCGCAGATGCTCCACAGACGATAAGCTTTTCTGGTTTTTGCCTCCCGGACAAAGGAAGCATTTACATTGAGCAGATTCTTTTCGAGCTCCAGCCCGCGCATGAGTGTTCCGTTAACAGCAAGCATTACTTCTTTCACAGCGTTCATTCCTTTCATTTCTTTCATTAATAAAGCCTTTTGTTTGTTTTGGGCGGAAACCCTGGATAACAGAATTGTATCATAGAACCGGGAGCTTTTTGTTATTCTGTCCGGAGGAAAGGATAACTTTGGAGGGTGTATCAAAAAAACATGTTGGTAATGTACATAAATGATGTATAATCGGCAGTATATGATACAGGTGATCAGAAGAAAGCTTCATAGCATCAGACCTTATATCAGGGAGGATGTTCAGGTTGCCGCATTGCTCGGACTTGTGGTACTGATAATGCTGCTGAGCGGAGCAGGGTGCCCGATAAAGAGGTTCACGGGTATTCCGTGTCCGGGCTGCGGGATGTCCAGGGCTCTGCTGTGTCTGGCGAGACTGGATATTGCAGGCGCTCTGAGGTTCCATCCTCTCTCTGCTGTCATGCCCTTTGCGGCGGTGCTTTGGCTGCTGAGAAGAGTCTTTCCGCAAAGGCTCCTCAAGCTTCTTGCGTGGCTGCTGATCACGGCGCTGGTATTATGCTGGCTGCTGCGGATCTGCTCGGGAGATCCTGTACTTGCGATTGATATTGAGGAAGGTTTTTTATATCGGTTTATTAAGGAGGTAAATGATGTTTTGTCCGAATTGCGGTAAAGAAAATCCGGAGGGAGCAAAATTCTGTTCTTCATGCGGCAAGCCGCTTCCTGCAGGAAGTGCCAGAGAAGCATTTGACCGTACTGTCAACAATGTTAATAATGCAGCCGGGCATGCTGCCGAAACAGCAAAGGAAGCCTTCAACAGTGCGGGTCAGAAGGTGGATTCTGCCGTTTCCGAGGTGGCAAGGGATCTCGGAGGAGGAGCTCCTGCCGGCGGTCCTCTCAAGACCGACAGGAGTCTGGTGGCATACGTTCTGCTGTCGATCATTACATGCGGTATTTACGGATACTATTTCATCTATACGGTGGCAAGGGATGTAAATATCGCCTGCAGCGATAACGATACCACATCGGGACTGGGCATGTTCATTCTGCTGAATATAGTGACCTGCGGCTTCTATGGACTCTACTGGGAGTATAAGATAGGAAACAGGCTTTCGGCAAATGCAAAGACATATGGTATCGAAATGCAGGAAAACGGCACAACTATCCTGTTGTGGAGGTTGCTGGGCGCACTTATATGCTTTGTCGGATCATTTGTAGGCTCTTACATTCTGATAAAGAATATCAATGCCATATGTGCCGCATACAACAGGGAGCATGGTCTTCAGTAAGCGATGATCTTTTTGTTTGAAATAATCGGAACCGTCGCCTTTGCGATCTCCGGCGCTGCAGTGGGCATCAGGAAGCAGATGGATGTTTTCGGAGTGGTCATTCTCGGAATGACAACCGCTGTGGGCGGGGGCATAATCAGAGATCTGATACTGAACATCACACCTCCCACGGCATTCAGGCAGCCGATATATGCGGCGGTAGCGATATTGGTATCGGCTTTGATTTTTCTTCCCTCGGTAAGAAGCAGGGTAAATACCAACAGCCGTCTGCAGATAGTGATAGATGCCATCGGGCTCGGAACATTTACTGTCGCAGGCGTCAAGGCCGGAATGGTATTTGATAATATGTTCCTGTCTGTATTCGTAGGAACAGTAACCGGAGTAGGAGGCGGAGTGCTGAGGGATATATTTGCAGCTGACAAGCCTACAATATTTGTAAAGCAGTTTTATGCCTGCGCGTCGATCATAGGCGCGATATGCTGCGTTATCGTCTGGGATATAGGGCAGAATATCGCAATGCTGACAGGCGCAGCCATAATAATCATACTGAGACTGCTTGCAGCCGGATACAGATGGAATCTGCCTCACGCATAGGAACGGAAGGGAAAACCCTGATACATGAGATGGGTGCACAGGCTGGATCTGTCTCATGCATAAGAACGGAAAGAAAGAGCCGTACCCGTCAAAAAACGGGCACGGCTTTTTTATAAAACCGGATTAATGATACACGAAGACAGTACAAAAAAGACAGAGCAAAGAAAACAGAATAACGAAGACGGTAAGAGAAAGACAGAGTAAGAAAGACAGCACAAGAAAAACAGTACAAGAAAGACAGGATAAGGATGGACGATATTCCGGAGCTTATAAAAAGGGCAAAGCTTACACAGCTGGCAGTCTTGATAAATGTAATAGTATTTCTTCTGGAAGAGGCTTCGGGAGGAAGCGGCAGCACAAATGCTCTGGTCAGGGCAGGAGCCATGTACACTCCCGCGGTAATGGACGGGCTCGAGTACCGGCGCATGCTCTCATCGATATTCATACATTTCGGTGCGGAGCATCTTTTCGGCAACATGGCTGCGCTTCTTGCCGCAGGAGCATTTATCGAGGTGCTGATGGGAAAGGGATGGTTTGCGGCGATTTTTCTGATATCGGGACTGGCAGGGAACGGGGCGACAGCCGCTGCGGAAATGCTGACCGGAGATTATATGATCTCGGCAGGTGCATCGGGAGCGGTTAGCGGGCTTATCGGAGCATATATGGTTCTGATGGCGACGAAAAGAATATCTGTAAATATCCCGAGGGGCAATCTGATAATGGCCGCAGTATGCATTTTGCTGCCGGGAATAACAGACGGCGGAATCAACTTCTGGGCGCATGCCGGAGGTCTGGCCGCGGGAGCGGCAGCGGCAATGATATATACAACAGTTAACCGGAGGTCCGGCTGCGGGAGCAGCAGCGGCAATGATATATGCAACAGTTAACCGGAGGTCCGGCTGCGGGAGCGGCAGCGGTAATGATATATAACAGTTAATTCGAAAAAAGGGTAAAGACATGAAAATTTTTCATCTGTCGGATCTTCATATAGGCTTAAAGCTGATGAACAGGGATCTGGGGGAGGATCAGCGATATATTCTGGGAGAGATAGTCAGGATAGCCGCAGAACGCAGCCCCGATGCCGTGGTGATAGCGGGAGACATATATGACAGGCCTGTGCCGTCAGCAGAGGCGGTGGAGATATTCGATGCTTTTGTAAGCAGCCTGTCAGAGGCGCTGCCCAAGGCTGAGATAATGATGATCAGCGGAAATCATGACAGTGCGGCAAGGGTGAACATCTTCAGGAGCATTCTCAGAAAACGAAAACTGCATATGATAGGGCATCCTCCGGTCAGGGAAGAGGAGCATATCGAAAAGATCATTATAGAGGATGAGTATGGACCGGTGAACTTTTATCTGCTGCCATTTGTCAGACCCTCCATGGTCAGACAGATAACAGGAACAAATGAGGATGGAAGCAGTCTGACATACAATGAAGCGGTCCGCAGACTGATAGAAAGAGAAAGCATAGACAGGAAAGAAAGAAATGTGCTGGTCAGCCATCAGTTCTATCTGCCTGCCGGCAGAAAGGCGGAGGAGATAGAAAGGGCAGAGTCCGAGATACGGACTGTCGGCAATATCGATGAGGTGGGAGCGGATATTCTGGAGATCTTTGATTATGCCGCCCTGGGTCATATTCACAAGCCTATGGCGCTGGGCAAGGACACACTTCGCTACTGCGGAACGCCCATCGCATGTTCGGTCAGCGAGAGCGGACAGAAAAAGGGCATCATTGAGGTGACCTTAGGGGAAAAGGGCAGCATCAGAACTGAGACGATTCCCCTCTCTCCGTTAAGGGAGATCAGAGTCGTGAAGGGACTGTTCAGGGATGTGCTGCTCAGGGGCTGCAGCGATTATGTGACGGTCATACTTACGGACAGAGAGGAGCTGAATGCAGCGGAACTGCAGGACAGGCTCAGAAATGCTTTTCCGAATCTGCTGGAGATACGAAGAGAAGGACTCAGAAAGGCGGATTATACAGCAGCGGATATTCCTGAGGAGGAGCCCGATCCCTATGAGCTGTGCTGCGGCTTTCTCGGAGATACGGACGAAGCAGAGAGGGAAATGCTCAAGAGTGTTATCAACAGCGTAAGGGTGGTGTGGAAATGAGACCGGTCAGACTGACGATGCAGGCCTTCGGGTCATACGGAAAAAAAACGGAGATAGATTTTACGGTACCTGATCAGAAGCTGTTTCTGATAACAGGAGATACGGGTTCGGGAAAGACTACGATATTTGATGCCGTAGTCTTTGCGCTTTACGGCGAGGCAGGCTCTGTCAGCAGCAAAAAGGACGGCATAGAGCTGCAGAGCCAGTATGCGGGAACCGAGCTCCTGCCTTACGTGGAGCTGTGTTTTACTAAAAGAAACGGAGATACCGAGGAGGAATATATCGTCAGAAGATCGCCGCGGCATTTAAGACCTGCGAGGCGAAGCGGAGCAAAGGCTCAGGTTGTAAGCGAGACTGTCTCGCTGATAATGCCGGACGGTTCGGAATACCCGGGCAGGGAGACCGATGAGAAGCTGACGGAGATAGTGGGCCTTGACAAGAATCAGTTCATGCAGGTGGCCATGATAGCCCAGGGTGAATTCATGGAGCTGCTCAGAGCCGATTCCAACAGAAAAAAAGAGATATTCAGAAAGCTGTTCGGAACGGAGCTGTACCGGAATATCGTTGAGGAGCTGTTTTTAAGACGGAAGGAAAAACAAAATGAAATAGACAGAATAAAAACAGCATGTCAGACAGAGACGGGACATATTACGATCCCGGAGGGCTATAAGTGCTCGGCAGAGCTTTCGGAGCTTAAAAACAGGATAATGTCCGGGGACAGGCTGAATACAGCCGATATCGAACAGATGACGGACAAGCTGGCAGAGCTTTGTGAAGAAATGAAGCTCAGGCTCGCCGGGGAGGAAGAACGGACTGCGGCTCTCGGACTGCTCAGAGATTCAAGGAGGGATGAGGTCACAAGAGCAAGGGCGCTGATCGGCTCCTATGATCAGATGGAAGCGGCCTCGGAAATGCTCAGAAAATGCGAAGCAGAAGAAGAGAGCATAAGGCAGTATTCCGAAGGGATCAGGCTGATAAATGACGCTTATGAGGTTAGAGAACAGTACAATTTGTATCATGAGGCAAAAAAGGCTGTCTCAGAAACGGAAAAGGAGCTTAAAGAAAACAGAAATGTCGTGCCGGAGCTTGCTGTGAAGCTTGAACGGCTGAGGGAAGAAGAAAAAAAAGCGGCGGCAGAAGCGGAGGAAAGGCTGAAGGAATATACAACAATAAAGGAAAAGGCGCAGCGCTCTGAGCAGATATTAAAAAAAGCCGGAGAACTCAGACGCATCCTCGAACAAAAGCAGCTGGAATATCTGACGGCAAAGGAAAAAAGCAGGGAAGCCGGAAATGCGTTCCGGGCATATGAGGAGCAGGAAAAGGAGTGGCGAAACAGGAAGGCCGGGCTTTCGGATACTGACAGGAGGACCGCGGAGCTCAAGGCTCTTATCAGGGAAACGGATATGGTATCCGATGAATACAGCGCGGCGCAGAATGCATACCTTGAATATGTGGCGGCAGCAGCCGAAGCCGCAAAGGCGGAAGAAGACTATGAGCTTTCGAGAAAGGAGTATTCGCAGAAAAAGGCCGAGTACGAGAGAAAAAACGAGCAGTTTCTGGATGCTCAGGCCGGATTTCTGGCTGAGAAGCTGGAGCCCGGGAAGCCTTGCCCTGTATGCGGCTCGACCGAGCATCCTGATCCGTGTGTGATAAGAGCAGAGCATGAAGGAGTGACAAGACAGATCATAGAAGTGCTGTCGGCCGAGACTGCAGAGCTTGAACAGAAAAGGTCTGAGCTGTCTCAGAGAGCAGGGGCGGCAAAGGAACTGCTGAAGGAAAAAAGCAGATTTTGCACAGAGGCCTCAGAGAGGGCATTCTCGGCTTTTGACGCGCTGCTGAAAAGGCTGCGGGAAGTGCAGGAGATTTCTCTTCCCGATATTGAAAAAGAAACAGGAAATGATGAAAAACAGAGGACCTCTATAGAATACCTGGAAAAGATCGGCATTCTTCTTAAGGAAGAAGAAAGACGCCTCGAGGAGTCTGCAAAGGAGCTGGAGGAGCTCAGAAAGAAGCTTGCAAATACTGACGAAAACAGGGAGAAACTGCGTCTGGAAGCTGAAAAGGCGGCGAAGGATGCAGAAGGCTCTCGTGTTGAGGCGGCTGCGGCCGAGGCGGGACTCAGAGGCTTGAAGGATCAGGCAGAGTATGAAACCGAGGCATCTGCGCAAAGGGCGGTATCTGAGGCGGAGAGCAGGAAAACGACATCCGAGATCAGAGCGCAGGCTGTCAGGGAGAGAGTGTCGGAGGCAAAAACAGAAAAGGAAAAGGCGGAAACACTGATCGAGAGGTGTATTGCCTCCATGCCGGAGCTTAAGGCTGTCATGGACAGCAGAAAAGCCGGATATGAGGCGGTCATGGAGCAGAAACGGCTTTCGTTTGAACAATGGAGGGAAGTCGTTGAAATGCATTCCAGGGAGGATGCTTCGAAGTATCAGGGATATATCGATGAGCACAACAGAAAAAGAGCGGCAGCCAGGAGTGCATATGAAACGGCAGCCGCGGCAGTTGACGGCAGTGCCAGACCGGATATGGAAAAGCTTCAGGAGGAGGAAAAGGAGGCTGCGGCAGCCTTTGATGCCTCCGCAAGGACTCTGGAGGAGCTTAAGAGCTGCCTCAGGATCGACAGAACGGCTCTGAAAGCCCTGAAAGCCCATACAGGAGAGAGGGTCAGGGTGCTGGACGAATTCGTCCGCATCGACAGTCTGTACGAAAGGCTCGCCGGAAAGAGAACAGGCGCCCGTATGGATATTGAGACCTTTGTCCAGAGATATTATATGAAGAGAGTACTGCGGGCTGCAAATCGCAGATTCTCGGAAATGTCGGCAGGGCAGTATGAGCTGCGTATGACCGGAGAGGATATGGCCGGGGAAGGCAGAAACCGCGGACTTGATCTTATGGTGTATTCGGCGGTTACCGGAAAGGAGCGTGAGATAAAGACCCTGTCCGGAGGAGAATCCTTTATGGCTGCATTATCCATGGCTCTCGGCATGGCCGACATGATAAGCGAAAGCTCATCATCTATAGATCTGGAGATGATGTTCATAGATGAGGGCTTCGGTTCACTGGATGACAATTCGAGAAACCAGGCGGTAAGAGTTCTGCAGCAGATGGCAGAGGGCTCCAGACTGATAGGTATCATCTCCCATGTCAGCGAGCTGAAGCAGGCTATAGACAATAAACTGGTGGTGACCAAGGACGCATGGGGGAGCCATGCGGAATGGGCGAGGTGACATGGTGACAAAGGGGACGGTTCTTTTTGACAACTTTGTCAATGGGTGACAAAGGGGACGGTTCTTCTTGACAACTGTGGCAACATAGACAGGCGGACAGACGTACCGGTCAAAAGAGATGGTTCTATTGGACAACACAAGGCGTGACAAAAGGAGTACCCCTTTGTGGCAGCAAATACGATGTATAATACTTTTAATACATTATTGATGCTTTTCGGTACATGATTGATCTTTCGCAGAAGATCAGAGATATTTTTAAAAATTAATGTCGGAGCTTCCGGCAGATGGAGGGATGGATCAAATGATTAAGATAGGATTTTGTGACGACGACCTGTCGGTTTTGGATCAGATTCAGACACTTCTGCACAGTTACAAAGAAAACCGGAATTTCGAAATACAGTATACGGCTTTTCAGAGTCCCTTTGAATTGCTGGCGGATATAGAACGGGGAGTCGCTTTTGACGTTCTGATCCTGGATGTTCTCATGCCGGGGGAAAACGGGATAGATACGGCGGCTGAGATCAGAAATCATGACGATAATGTCAAGATCATCTTTCTCACCACCTCACCGGAATTTGCCGTACAGTCATACAGCGTGAGTGCATACTATTATCAGCTCAAGCCGATTGAGAAAGACGGGTTCTTCAGACTGATGGATTCTGTTATAGATGCTTGTAAAAATAATCTGGCAAAAAGTCTGATACTTCAATCCAAAGGCGGGATAATGAGGATAGAGCTGGGCAGGCTGGAATACTGTGAGGTGATCCACAGGACACTGTTTTTTCATATGACAAATGGTAAGGTCACGGAAAGCATAGGCAGTATGGATGAACTGTGCAGCCGACTTGAGCCATACAGCAGTTTCTTGCGGGTCCATCGCTCTTATGTGATCAATCTGGAACACATCCGGAGCATCTCGGGGCGGTCTGTGACTATGGAGAGCCTTTCAGAGATTCCTATTTCACGCAAAAAATACAACGAGATCAAGGAAGCATTTCTGGAATATTCGTTTTTGAACAGACAGGTGATGATATGAGTTTTTGGACAACATTGCTGAATGATATTGCGGTCAGCTACTTTGGCAGCATATTGTCCGCATCCTTTTGCGAGGCTCTGAATACCAGAAAGAACAAGATCATATTCTGGGTCGGTACTGTATTGATGCTTGTGCCGGTAGGTATCATATTCAGACTCCGCGGCGTGCTGTTCTTGAGAAATATTTACCCTCTGCTCATCCATTTTCCGCTGCTTGTTCTGCTGTGGATCCTGACAGGAAAGCTTCTGTGGTCTCTGATTTCGATACTTTCGGCATATCTGTGCTGCGAG